>JASFTY010000166.1:0-8270 GCA_050050535.1 Gemmatimonadales bacterium
CGCCCGAGTGGGCAACACGATTCGTCCGTCCCAATTGTGCCCCTCAGCATCCGCCAACATCCTGCTCGCGCTCCACCCGCGCGTTGGCTGTGCCATGATTGTGCCGTAACCCGTGCCGACTCATGCCCACCTACGCCCTTTGCAAGGGGTGCGGTCAGTGCATGTTTAGGCGGTTTTGGGTGCTGGGCTCTATGAGTGAGAGGGCTTCAAAACCAGCTAGGCGGCCCAAAAACCGCTTGGTGGGTTCGATTCCCACACGCTCCCGCCATCACCGCGCTTGTGCTTCGCTACTTAAGGGCTGAGCCTCGCGCTCAGGTCTGGCCCTTCCGTGCTCCACGGGCGCAAGACTTGTTTGTGGAGGCGTACAGGTGTCACGAATCCAGATCTCAATGGACGGATAGACAGGACGATGTGCCGGAAGCAGAGTGCCGGGCGCTTCGCAGGACCCCGGAAGATGCTGGGCTGAGGATGAAGCTGTTCGGGCTCGGATGCCGGATGGCGCCATCCCGGCCAGTAATGGAAACCACACGAAGAATGTGCAGTTGACGGGGGGCTGTTGTGCATTACCAACGGACGTACTACTCGTGCAGCAACTGTGGCGCGTCGGTTTCGCGTCATTCGAAATTCTGTAAGACCTGCGGAGCTCGTCTTGTTGGCATCAGGAACAAGCCGCGAGCAGATGATCGATTTCCCGTTATCGGGGTGGTTATCCTCGTGATCTGGGGAGCAATCAGTTTGTACTTCCTGTTCTTCACGGAGTGGTAGGAGGTTCCGTTCTGGCTCGCGCCCATCTCTCCTGCTCTCTGGCCGGTCTTCTCATCATGAGAGCCGTGGACTCACCCATGCTATCTGGCGGCGCGCACTAGGCAGGCCCTCTCGGCGGGACGACATTGCAAGCCGGCCTCCAGGGGCCGAACGAACTCCTCTCTCGCAGAGCTCGAGCACACGCCTCTCCGCTCACTCGATACGCGGCGCCAATCGATGCCGCACGGCACAGCCCACACGCATCTTTTCACCGGGCGCGTCTGTGATGCGCGGGACCACTGTCTCACCGGGGCGAGGATGAGCGCCGTGCTATTCTCGCAACGTAGGATGACCGTCGCTATTATCGGGTTCATCGCCTTGGTGACCCTTGGAGGTTGTGGGCCCGGCGCCGAGGAAACCCGTCGTCTCTGCGAAGCGATTTCGGCCCACGAGCTGGGGAAGCCGTAAGGGTTAATAGAGAGGGATAACGACCCCCGCTCCCGCGGTGGTGCTGAATTCTATTCTGAGACATGGGCAAGGTCCGAGCCGGCAGTCGGAAGTCCTATCGTCAATCGCTGGAGCTGCTCGCGGCGGCATTGCGGCGCGATGCCAACCTGTTGGGGCGCGCGGCTAGTTTCCTGCCAGCGCATCTGCACAACATGCTCTACCTGTCGGAAGGCGATGGGCAGGCCGTCGGCTTCTTGTTGGAGCGGGCGGAGCAAGCCTTGGGCGCCACGCCGTGGCTGAAATTGGCCAACCGGCCGAAGACGGGGCGCCCACAAGAGGCGCTGCTCCGCGTGCTCGGCCCTCCCGGTGCCGGTGCCGTCGCCTGGTCGAGCCAGGACAGACTGGCGACGGCGAGCAGGAGCGGGATCCGCCTCTGGGACCCTCGTTCCGGTCAGCTCGTGGCGGAGATCGGCATAGAGAACGCCAGCAACCTGTTGGAGTGGTCGCCGGGCGGGGCCCTTCTGGCCGCGACCGATAAGGCCAGGTCTCCGAAGGTGTGGGTAATCGACGCCGGCGGCGGAGTGCGTCACGGCTTCGGGAGTGATGAGGCCGAGATCCGCACGCTGGCCTGGTCGCCGGATGGCAAGCGGCTGGCGTCGGGCGCTGGCCGCTCGGTTCGCATTTGGAATGCGGAGACAGGAGACTGCGACGCGGAACTGGATGGTGATGGGACGGTGCGAGCGCTCGCCTGGGCGCCGGATGCGCGGGCCGTAGCCAGTGCGGCGTCACCGATGAGCGTCAGGTTGTGGGATGTGGGGGAGGCGAGTCTCCTGGCTGACGCCGATACCGCCCCGGGCCACGCCACGGTGACGACGCTTGCCTGGTCGCCGGACGGCCGTCTGGTGTGCGGAGGGACGCTCAACGGCACGATCCTCATCTGGGATGCGGGAACCGGTGTCTTCCTCGCCATCCTCAAGATGGAACTCGAGTGGAGCGCCGAGGAGCACCTTGCCGATCCGATGCGCATCCTCCTCCGTGGACGCAGTGGGGAGGTGGCGGCTCTGGCTTGGTCGACAGGTGGATCGCTGGCCTGGGCGTCTGACCGCAGGGTCTATCTCCGTGATCGGCCCGGCGGTACGAGGCGGCTGGGTGGTCATCAGGGCACCGTCGAGGCGCTCGCCTGGTCGCCCGACGGCTCAGCCCTGGCGACCTCGACCTGGCAGGAAACGACGATCTGGACGCCGCCGAAGAAGCGGAGCTCCGCAACGCTGCTCGGGGACCGGATTCGCGGTCTCGCCTGGTCGCCGTACTCCGATGCCCTGGCGACGGCCGAGCCCGAGGCGATCCGGCTGTGGGATCCGTGGGCCAAAGCGCGGAGGGGCGATCCGCGCCGTCACCGCTACCCTGTCGAGGATCTGGGGTGGTCGCCCGACGGCGCACTGCTGCACTCGGTAGGGGAGAATGATGACCACACGATACGCACCTGGGACGGGCTGACCGGCGAGGCCGTTGCGACGCTCAGCGGGCACGGTGTTCCCGTGACTTGTGCGCTGTGGTCTCCGGACGGCACAAGGCTCGCGTCGGCGTCCGGGGCAACGGATCAGAGCGTGCGAGTCTGGGATCCAGGATCCGGCGATGAGCTGGCGTGCATGCGCTGGCACAGCAGGGAGAGCGGTTGGGAGCGCAAGTGGGTCAATGGCCTCGGTTGGTCCTCCGATGGGCGCTCGATCGCACTGGGTACGTCGGACGGGACGGTGTTCGTCTGGCATGAAGGGGAACGGAACGGGTTTGCGCAGACCGCCCTGCTCACTGATGCTACGGGCCCCTTGGCCTGGTCACCGCGTGAGTCGCACCTGGCGACGGCCGGCCGCCGATGCGCTTTGCGCCTGTGGGATTCCGAGGTTGCCGAGATAGCAGCACTCGATGCCGATCTCGAAAGGGTTTACGCCGTCGCCTGGTCGCCGGACTCGGAATTTCTGGCTGCGCAGGACGAGTTCGGTGCTGTTGCGGTCTGGAAGGTCGGCACCGGCGACCTGCTCCAGAAGCTCGGCGGTGACGGGAACGCAGGCACTCTGCACTTCTCGGCCGACGGCTCGTGGCTTGCCTCACTCGGCACGTTCTGGCGCGGCTCCAAGCAGCTTCACAAGACCCGTTGCTGGAATACGACGTCGTGGGAACGAGTCGCCCTGCACCCCGAGCCTGAGAACGCCCGAGCGCTCGCCTTTGCCCCGTGCGGTCGCTGGCTGGCTGTGGGAGACGGTAGGGCTGCGGGCGTTTGGAGCCTGGCAAGCGGCGCGCGTGCCGCTGTCGCCTTCTGCCGATCGCCCGTTAGGGCAGTCCAGTATTCGAGCGATGGGCGCGTGCTGCGAGTCGCCGATAGCGGGGCCGCCACCGGGAACCGGCCGGTACCCTATGTTCTCGAGCTGCGGGATCTGTAGGGCCGCGTGCCGGCGACTGTCCTGCTTCACTTGCCTCGCTCCGCCAGCGGCCACATAGTGAAAGAACCGGGAGTGGGCTGAGGTGGTCGTGCAGTAGAGTCCTGCCGGTAGAGGGGACCTCGGCCGTGGCAGTACCTCAGGTGGCCAACCTTACGCAGAGCTGGGCCGCGCCTGTGCCCAGCCGTTCCGGCCGTACTACGAGCTTCCCTCCAGCCGAAACCTCGAGGCGGGAGTGCGACGCCCTCGGAGGAGTCTGATCATGCGCGGGATGAAGACGCTCTCGGTTGCCGTGACATTGCTGACGTTGTCGGGCGTTGGCTTGTCGAGCGGGTCCCCCGTCCAGGAGGATGGGGTGGCTGCCTTGCTGACGGCGGCTGGCGAGGGGCGTGTGGACGACGTGAGGGCGCTGCTCGACGGGGGCGTCGACGTGAACGCGAGGAACGATGACGGTTGGACGCCATTGCTGTACGCAGCGCTGGGTGGGCATCCGGATGTGGTGGCACTGTTGCTGGAGTACGGTGCAGACGTGAACGCGTCGAACGACGTGGGCTGGACGCCGTTGATCGGCGCGGCCATGAGTGGTCGTGCCGAGGTGGTGCGGGTGTTGTTGGATCACGGCGCCGACCCTGAGGCCAGAAGCATGCGCACGCCGGACGGCGATTCGGCCGTCACAGCGTTGATCGTTGGGGCACGATATGGACACGCGGATGTCGTCAGCGCGCTGCTCGACGGCGGGGCCGAGGTGAACGCGACGAGCCGTAACAGCTTGTCTCCAGTGGCGGCGGCGGCAAGCGGTGGCCATTCCGAGGTGATGACGCTGTTGGTCGAGCGCGGGGCGGATATCAGTGCGCCCGCCTCCGACCCGTCGATGACGGCGGCGCAGCCCGAGGTCAGGGACCGAGCCAGGTTCGGGCAGCTCATAGCCAGGAACTACCCGGAGAATCTCAGGAACACCCAGGTCGGCGGCACGGTACGCGTCTGGGCGCTCGTCGGTACGGACGGTCGTGTGACCGACGCCGAAATCCGCGAGAGCTCCGGCCACCAGGCGCTCGACCTCGCAGCGCTCAGCACGGTGCGCGAGATCGAGTTCATCCCGGCCCACCGTGACGGCGTCCCCGTCGCCGCCTGGGTCGACTTCCCGATTACCTTCGAGGCGCCACACACGGTCGGGCCCCAGCTCAGGGAGCCATGGCGAATGTGGGACATCATTCTCAGCCACTACCCGAGACATCTCCAGGAGGCGGGAATCGGCGGCACCGTGCACGTCTCGGTGCTCATCGATACGAGCGGTCGCGTGCAGAACGCCAGGATCGTAAGAAGCTCCGGGCGCGGAGCGCTCGATGCGGCAGCGCTGCGCGCCGTCCGCGAGTTTCTGTTCACTCCCGCCTACCGTAACGGTGCACCCGTTCCAATGTGGATGCAGATTCCCATTACCTTCCCCGAGAACCGCTAGCGTGTCCGGGCCCCGCACCAGAGGTACGGGTCAGGGGGGAGAGGGTGTGGGGCGGATCACGGCAGCCCAACTCACAAGGGAGAACTCATATGCCTAGATTCTGCGCTCTTGCTCTGGTTCTCGCATTTGCCGCGACGATGGGCGGCGGCTGTGGCGGCGATGGCAGCGGTATACAAGGCGTGGTAGGTGAGCTGTTCCCCGAGTTGCCAGCCGCGCTGCTGGCGCAGGTCTGCTGGCGCGGCGACGTGACGAAAGGTGATACGGTCTCCGGGGACGTCACCGAGGACGACTGCGACTCCCAGGATGTCGATCCCGAGGGGGTCGGCTACTACGAGATCTACCGCGTGCGAGTCCGGACCCGCGAGTCGGTGACGTTCGATGCCAACTCGGACTTCGATAACTGGCTGACGTTGCTGCGGCTCGTGTCCTACGACCCGGACACGCAGGAGGTGGTCGTCCAGTTCTTGGTGGAGAACGACGATCGGGACGCCGGCGATCTGAACGCGCTGATCAGCTACACGCTGTCCTCTGGCGTCGACTACTTCATTGCGATCTCGGGGTACGACTACTACGAGCAGGGGCCCTACACGCTGCAGATCCGATGATGCTGTGATGGGGGCGGCTTGCCTCTCGGACCGGGTCGCCGGGGCTACGGCGAGGCGGCTTCCTCCGGAGTCTCCTTGACGAATATGGCGTTGATCGCCCGGCTGTATGTCTTGGGCGCTACGTTCAAGCGTGCGCTCCCGATGTTCATGTAGTAAGCCTCTTGGCTGCCACACTCCTCCCGGGTGTGGTAGCGTGTCTTCTCGAACAGCTCCTCCTCGAAGTCCATGATGGCCCACAGCTGATCCACGGTCGGTAGCTGCCATCCGCTGTAGCCCCCGACCTTCAGCGTCTCGGCGTGTTCGACCGCGTCCAGCCAGCTGACCGACTCCAGGACCTGCTTGGCAACCAGGAAGTCCGAGACGCGCACGTACGCGCCCGAGCTTGGGATGGCCGCTGCCTCTCGGTCGGTGCTCCAGGCGGCAAGCAACTTCTGTCGAGCCAGGTCACGGTCGCTGCGGAAGTCGACGGCCTGTATCTGTCTCAGCTTGAGATGCAGGTCCGCCTCGTCGCAATCATCGATACGTACCGGAACGATACGGTCCTTGCGCTCGTCGAGCGCCCAATGGATTTCGGCCTCGACCCACTCGGATTTGACCGATTCATTCGACAACACGACCAGGAACCAGTCGCACGATCTCAGGCCTTCCCTGATGCTCCGCTCCCACTTCACACCCGCTCCGATGTCGTCGGTCGAGTACCACGTCTCGATCCCGTGGCTCTGTAGCAGCTGGACGATCTCCTGCTCGACGAACTCTCGGTCCTTGGCCGAGTGGCTTACGAAGACCTTTGGCACGATCCTATCTCGACGTTCTGCGGTCCACCAATCGCACGATCCTATTCTAGGCATCGGCGTGCGGCGCGAGCAAGCAGCGCCTGACTCCAGTCGCTACGAGCCTGCTACCGTCACGCAGACGACACACGTCGAGGCCGCTTGGGTCGTGCTCGATATCTTCGCCGGAGTCGTCGGCGTAGCGATCGACTGGGCCACCGGCAGGTCGAGAGCTCTCGATAGTAGGCAGCATTTCGTCGTGTTGGAGGGGGAAAACGGCTAGTCGGCAAAGCCCGACTCATGGGTTTCGGCTGGCGCGTCTCCCTGCCAGATTGGGGTCCATGGCGAACGAGCGACATCTCGCGGTAATCCGGCAGGGCGCCGCCGCCTGGAACGAGTGGCGGCAGAGGAGTCCAGGCGTCGTACCCGATCTGATCGAGGCGAGCCTCCCAGACGCCGAGCTGGCCGGGGCGGACCTGCGCGTGGCGCTGCTGCTGAAGGCGGATCTGTCGGGAGCGAATCTCGAGGGTGCCCAGCTGCACAAAGCGATACTCGGCTCGGCCAAGCTCAGCGGTGCGAGCCTGGCCGGCGCCGACCTCGAGCGGTCCGAGTGCCACGACGCCGTGCTCGAGGGCGCCGACTTGAGCGGCGCGGCGCTCGACCACGGGATCTTCATCGGAGCCAACCTGCGCAAAGCCACGTTCGTCGGCGCCAGCGTGGGGCACGCCCTCTTCCGTGGCGCGGACCTGCGTGAGGCGGACTTGAAGGGCTCATCTCACGCCGAGACCGATTTCAGCGAGGCCGACCTCAGCGGCGCCGACATCAGCGACACGTTCGCTGGCCCGGTGCTCTTCACCCGCGCAAAGCTCAGCGATGCGAACCTGCGGAGTGCGGTTCTCAACGGCGCGAGCTTCCGGGAGGCGTCGCTCGAGGGGGCAAACCTCAGGGGCACGGACCTGACGGGCGCCGACCTCGAGGGCGCCAACCTCAGCGGCGCCGACCTTAGGAAGGCCGATCTCAGCAAAGCTCGCCTGGTTCGCACGAACCTGCGTAAGGCGAATCTGTCCGGCTGCTCGGTCTTCGCCGTCTCGAGTTGGGGAGTGAAGCTGCAGGAGGCGAAGCAGGCCGACCTCAGGATCACCGACATGGGCGAGCCGCTGATCGCCGTCGACGATCTGGAGATCGCCCAGTTCGTTTATCAGCTGCTGCACAACCGCAAGCTCCGCGATGTCATCGCTGCCGTAAGCTCGAGCATCGTTCTGATTCTCGGGCGGTTCACGTCGGACAGAAAGCCGGCGCTCGACGCGATTCGCAAGGCGGTTCGAGAGTACGACTACACGCCGGTGCTGTTCGACTGCGAGCCACTGGCCTCGCGGGACATCGCCGAGACGCTTGGTGCGTTGGCGCGCATGACGCGCTTTGTCATCGCCGACGTCACAGATGCCAGCGCGGTGCTGAACGAGCTGCGGGTTGTGGTCCCCGAATTGCCGACGGTCCCCGTGCAGCCGCTGCTCCTGTCGGGCGCCAAAGAGGATCGTACGCTGCAGCGGCTGAAGCGGCACTCGTCATTCCTGCCGCTTCACCGATACCGGGATGTCGAGTCGCTACCGAGCCTGATAACCGAGACGGTGATCGGTCAGGTCGAGGCGGCGGCGCGGGAGCTGCAGGGGCGGTAGGGGTGGAATCGGACGCGCTAGGCGCCGGTCATCGACTTTCTGGCGAGCGCCCACTTGTGGTTGTGGTGTTCAACCGGCGCGCGTTAGGCGCGCGTGCACTGGGCCGCGCGGGTATGGCGCAGGGTCTGCGCGAGCAC
>JASFTY010000167.1:0-8155 GCA_050050535.1 Gemmatimonadales bacterium
AGGACGCTCAGCGGGCCGACGGCGATTCGCGCCGCCGGTCACATCCTTCCCAAGCTCAACTCGTGGGGCGGCACGCAGTCACAGGTGCGCGATGCAGTGGCGCGGATCGAGGACGCCCGCGCCCCGGAGCGGCTGTTCGCGCGCGCATCCGACGCACGGGCCGGTACCGTCAAGAAGATGAGCGCCGAGCTGCGGCTGGCGCTGGAGATGGCGGCTCACGAGGAGAGCGAGCGTCGCGCACTCGAGGGCGAGTTGGTGCTCCTCGAGCGCACGTGGCGCGAGGCGGAGGAGATCGCTTCGATCGCCGACCGTTTGCTCATCCCGGAGAGCGTGGAGAAGTGGATACGGGAACATCGGTGATTACCACCCAACACTAGAACCAGATCCCCATCCTGAGGCCCCGGGAATCCATCTGCAACTCCTCCGGGACGTAGCGCGCCTTGCCCCGCGCCATGCGCCAGGCGCTCCAGGCGGCGGCATAGGCATCGATCACGTCCGGGGCCGCCGACTTGCGTACCGCAGCGAGCGCCTTCTTCACGCCGGAGAAGTGGCGGTCGAGTAGAGCGAGCCGCTCCACCCGCCCCTTATCCGAGCGCTTGGACGAGAGGAGCGGCGGACCGCCGTTCATGATGGCGAAGCTCAGCTCGGGGTGGACCTCGCGGATGCGGAGCTGAAGGTCGGGGGTCATCGCATCGTGGACCTCGCGCAGCTTGGGCACGAGGCCATAGACCTGCCTGTTGATCCCGATCGCATGGCGCGAGCTCGCCCGGCTCAGCGCCACCGCCTTCTCGTAGCAGTCGGCAGAGAGCACGGCCCGCACCGGCGGCGAAAAAACGCTCGTGCCTCGCTTGCCCAGCATCTGCCGCGCCTCGCGGTCACAGGCACGGCCGCCCGGCATTGCCACCGTCGGGAGCCCGATCGGGATATCGACCGCCACGAAGCGTGGCGTCTCCGGTAGGCCGATGACGTTCCAGAACGAGTCCACGATGCGACATGACTCGTCGAC
This sequence comes from Gemmatimonadales bacterium, assembly GCA_050050535.1. Classification (GTDB taxonomy): domain Bacteria; phylum Gemmatimonadota; class Gemmatimonadetes; order Palauibacterales; family KS3-K002. The sequence continues at coordinate 1,007 of JASFTY010000167.1, forward strand.
GACCTCGCGGTCGCCGTTGAGCTCGAGCAGCACCACGACCCACCCGCCCTTGCAACCATCGACACCGGCCACGAACCTGCGACGCTCGTTCATCATCGCCTCGCTCATTACTGCCGTGGCTGCCTGAATAGAGAACTCAGCCCTCCGGCCGGCGCACTACGAGGAAACTGCACTTCGGCGGGTACCTCGTGCCGGCCGTTTGCGGTAGCTGCGGCTGTCGTTGCTGAGTGGCGGGACCTCACGGAGCCGCAAAGACCAGCGCTGACAATGTAGCAGGTTCCGACGCGGCTCGACAATGCGGGGGCACGGGATGCTGAAGCCTCCATTCGAAAATCTGAACGCCGGCGCTCGGCCGTGGGCGGCTGTGGACTCTAATCGACTGCAATGACTAGACTTGGCACGAGGCGACCCGCCCCCCGCCTGGCACGTGCCTTGCCCCCAGCGCCCCCGGAAGGAGGATCATGCCGCTTCGTCATCGGCTCGCCGCTGCCTTCGTGCTCTTCGCCGCCGCCGCGCTCGGGGTCGGCGGTTGGCTCGTCTACACCTCTACGCGCGGCCTGCTGGAGCGCGGGTTGGACGAGAAGCTCGAGGCCGTCGCGGTGGCGGCGTCGTCGGGGATCGATGGCGACCTGGTGAGCCAGCTGCGCCCGGGCGACGAGCAGACGCGTCTCTTCCAGGCCTACGCGGCGCGGCTCCGCGAGCTGGCCCCCGTCTCGGCCAGCGCCTTCATCTTCGACTCCGCTGGCGGCCTGCTGGTCGCCTCCTGGCCGGGTCCGGCGGTCGGCGATCGGGTGCACAGCCTCGACCTGTACGAGGCGGAGATCGAGGAGGCGTGGGCGACGGGGACCGCAACGACCACCCTGTTCCAGGACGAGGAGGGTCGCTGGTACAAGCTGGGGTTCGCGCGTCTCGACGACGGACCCGCGGTCCTGGCGGTATCGATGCCGGCGAGCTTCCTCGAGCCGCTCGAGCGGCTGCGCGACCAGATGATCAGTTTCGCGCTGGTCGCGTTGGCGGCCATCGCCCTGGCGGCGGCGATCCTGAGCCGCGGCCTGACCCGGGCGCTCGAGCAGCTCTCCGCGGCGGCGCGGCGGATCGGCGAGGGGCAGTACGGGGAGCCGGTACCCGCCGGCGCCGGCGGCGAGGTGGGGCAGCTGGCCCGGGCCCTGGAGGAGATGCGGGTCGCGATCATCCGGCGCGAGGAGGAGCTTCGCCTCATGCTCGCCCAGGTCGCCCACGAGATTCGCAACCCGCTGGGCGGCATCGAGCTGTTCGCCGGCGCCGCCGCCGACGGTCTGTCGCCGGATGACGAGCGCCGCGGGCACCTGGAGAAGATCCGCTCGGAGGCGCAGGAGCTGGACCGGGTGATCACCGACTTCCTGACCTTCGCCAGGCCGCAGGAACCGGCGCTGCGCAAGATCGACCTGCGCGGCCCGCTGGAGGAAGCGGCGGCGATGATCGGCGACGCCGGCGCGCTGGACGTCCGCGTCGAGGTGCCGGACGAGCCGCTCCACGTCGTTGCCGACCCCGATCAGGTGAAGCGCATCGCCGTCAACCTGCTACGCAATGCCGTAGCAGTTGCACAGCAACGCGTCGTGCTGGCGGCGGCCGCTGACGGCGAGCGGGTCAGTCTGACCGTCCGTGATGATGGGCCGGGTATCGCGGAAGAGGTGCGCGACCGGATCTTCCAGCCGTTCTTCACGACCCGGGCCGACGGCGCGGGGTTGGGCCTGGCGATCGTGCGCAAGCTGGCCGAGGCGAACGGCGGCTCGGTCGCGTTCGAGACGCGGGAAGGCGAGACGAGTTTCGTCGTGACGTTCGAGACTTGAAGTGCTGCCGTGGGCCTGTACAGTCGACGGGAACAGAACGTCGGGGGAGCAGCTGTACAGGCCGCGGCGGCTTAAACCGATAGAGGACACTGGGCGCGCGCGACGATGTACCGTCCTGGGCGGATGTTGGGGCGGAGATTCGCATCGGGTTCTCGACAGAGCGCGCGCCCGACCTGGGCGCGGCGACGGTGCCGCTTCTCTGCGGTGGGGTTGCGGGAGGTGCAAGGTGCCGTTGCCGCCGCCGAGCCGCCGCCGGATGCGCCGGGCCGGTTCTCCCCTGAGTGCGCCGGTCTCGAGCCGGCCCATGTTGGCTTCACGGGAGCCCGGCGCCGGTGCCCGGCGCCCTGGGGATTGCATTAGCTCGCCGGCGGGCCGAGAGTAGAGGTATGGCGAAGGTACTGATCGTCGACGACCACGACTCGATGCGTGAGGGGTTGGAGCTGCTGCTGCGCCGCCGCGGCCATCGCACGCTGGGGGCGAAGAACGGGGCGGAGGGGCTCGAGATCCTGGACGGTCAGGATGATATCGACCTGGTGGTCGCCGATTTGAAGATGGCGCCGGTGGACGGGATGGAGATGCTGCGGGCCGTGCGCGAGCGCGCACCCGCCGTCGACGTCCTGATCATCACCGCCTACGGGTCGGTCGAGATCGCTGTCGAGGCGATGAAGGCGGGCGCCGTCGATTTCATCGAGAAGCCGTTCCGCAGCGAGGCGTTCGCGGCGCGGGTCGAGAGCCTGTTGCGCTCCCGGGCCGAGCGCGAGCGGCTGCGCGCCGAGAACGTCTACCTGCGCGCCGAGATCGATCGCGACTACGGCGAGATCGTCGGCCGCGCGCCGGCGATGCGCGAGATATACGACTGGATCGACCGCGTCGCTCAGTCCGACTCGACCCTGATGATCTACGGCGACTCGGGCACCGGTAAAGAGCTCGTCGCTCGTGCCATCCACCAGGCGTCGCCCCGCACCGAGGCGCCGTTCGTCCGCGTCAACTGCGGCGCGATGCCCGAGGGGATCCTCGACTCCGAGCTGTTCGGCCATGAGAAGGGCGCCTTCACCGGCGCCGAGCGCCGGCGCCGCGGCCGCTTCGAGCTCGCTCAAGGCGGGACCCTCTTCCTGGACGAGATCGGTACGATCCGGCCCGAGACGCAGGTGCGCTTGCTCCGCGTGCTGCAGGAGCGCGAGATCGAGCGGGTCGGCGGTGAGGAGACGATCCCGGTGGACGTCCGCATCATCGCCGCCACCAACATGGCGCCGGAGGCGCTCAGGACGAGTGACGGTTTCCGCGAGGACCTCTACTATCGCCTGCACGTCGTGCCAGTCGTACTACCGCCGCTCCGCGACCGCCGCGAAGACATCCCGCTGCTCGCCGCACACTTCGTCGAGAAGCTGAAGCAGCGCACCCGCACCAGGGTCACAGGGATCTCCGACGAGGCGATGGCGGCGCTCGAGGTCTACGACTGGCCCGGCAACGTGCGCGAGCTCGAGAACGTCATCGAGCGCGCGCTCGTCCTCGCCCGCGGTACCGTGATCACGCCGGCCGACCTGCCGGCGCTCGCACCCACCGTCACGCGGCCGGTGCCCTCGGACCCGGCGGAAGGGACGCTGCAGGAATCGGTGGAATCGTACGAGCGCGAGTTGCTGCGCCGCTCGCTGGTCCAGGCCCGCGGCGTGAAGGCCGAGGCCGCCCGCCTGCTCGGTATCCCGGCGGCGACGCTCCATTACAAGCTCCAGAAGTACGGTATCGATACATGAGACGCGCGCACTCAATCGCCATCGCCATCGCCATCGCCATCCCCATCGGGAACGCGGCGGCCCAAGAGACGCGCGTCGACTCGCTGCGACTCGCGCACAGCGAGGCCGCCGCCCGCCTATCGGAGCTGCTGACCGCCCGCGAGGACGCCCAGGCCTGGGCCGAGCAGCTCTACCGCCTGATACCCGAGGCCCGGGAACGTGGCACCGACGAGCTGCGCCACACGCTGGCGGTCGCGCAGTTCGCCGCCGACAGCCTCGACGCGCTGGACGCTTCGCTGACCGAGGCGCTGGCCGCGGAGCGCGAGGCGCGGGGAGCGCTCGTCGCGGCGCTCGAGTCCGAGCTGGCTCGGACACTCGATGCGGCCGAGCTCGCACCGCCGATCCAGAAGGCGGCGCTCACCCAGCTCGCGCAGTCGCTGGCCGGCGAGCTCGCCGCGATCCAGCGCCCGTTGCGGTTGCCGACCGCCGAGGCACCCGCCGTCGCCATCGAGCCCGGCGACGGGCCCGAGGAGATCGCGCTCAAGGCCGACTTCCTCTCCGATCGGGCGGGTCAGCTGCGGAACGCCGCCGACGTGGTGGCCTCCGAGATGACGCGCGTCCGGAGACGCGGCGAGCTGCAGGACGAGATGCGGCGACTGGTCGCCGAGGTCCGGCTGTTCGACGAGGCGGGGCTGCCGCCCGTGGCGGCCGAGGCGTCCGGCGAGCGGACGGACGAGCTGGCCGTTCCCACATTCGATGCGCCGGACAACCGGCTCGGGCCCGGCGATGTGGCCGTCGCGCCGGCGGGCGAGCGGGCTCTCGACCTACCGCTGATCCCGGTGGAGGGCGAGGTCCAGTTGCCGCTGGACGAGGAGACGCTGCTCGAGCAGCTCGACCGGCTGCGTGAGGACTTCCTACGACGCGCCGAGGCGCTGGAGCGCCAGGCGGAGGGGTTCCGCCAACTGCTGAGGGGGCCGCCCTGATGCGGGCCACCGCGACCGCCGCCAGCGCCGTGGCGGTTTTTTTGTTCACCGCCCCGCCGCTACACGCCCAGTCGCTACGCAGCGACCTGTCCGCCGGACCCGAGCTGCTCTTCTTCGAAGCCAACAGTGTCAGCCAAGGCTCGTTCGCCGCCCGGGCCAGCGGTGGACTGTCCTGGACGACGCGCTCCAGCTCGCTGGTCTTCGCCATCGAGCCGCGCGCCGGCCTCAGGTTCCTCAGCTTCGAGGGTCACACGTCGTCCGAGCTGATCGCCGACCTCCTGGCATCGCTCGGCTCGAACCGGCGCGCCGGGCGCCTGCGCTGGCAGCTCGGCGTCAGGGGCAAGTTGCGCGACCTCAGCGACCCGCCCAAGCTGCCGGTCTACCTGGAACCGGGACGCGGCGAAAGCTGGGCCGACGCGGTGCTCGGTCTGCCCGTCGGCGGCGGCTTCACCGTCGAGGCGCGCGGCTCCGCCGGCCTCATCCGCTACTCGCCCGACGAATGGCGAGTCCTCGACCGCAACGGCGCGCTCGGCGCGCTGAGCGTGAGCCACGCGCTCGGTCCGGGCGCCGCGCGCTTCACCGTCGCCGTCGCCGGCGAAGAGTACACCGATCCGCTCTCATTCGATCGCGAGGACAGCCGCTGGGGGCTACGGGTCGACTGGGCGACCGCGGCGACCGTGTTCCTGCAGCTCGAGGCCGGACTCACCTGGAGCTACTCCAACATCGCCGGCTTCGACTATCGCTCGCAGCGCGCCGCGCTGCTCCTGTCAGCGCCGCTCGCCGGCGCCTCGGTCCAGATCTACTCCGGCGTCGCGCTCAAGAAGTACACCAACCCCGGACCGCCCGACGCGCTGGTCGCGCCCAGCGATCGCGACACCGGTAGCTTCATCATCTTGCAGGCGACCCAGCCGCTCGGCTCGGGGACCAGCCTGCACCTGCGCGGCGAATGGTCGCGCAGCGAGACCGGCTTCCGCGACCAGTACTTCCAGCGCCTCGGCCTCAGCGCGCTGTTCAGTTTCCGGAGGTAGAAGGTCCGCTCGGACTCCTGAAATTCGAGTCCCACCGGGGGCACGCCACCATCACTGCGATCAGGATCCGGGCAGCTGTAGGCTTGACCATTGTAACGGGCGAGCGTAGCCTGAAATACCCGTTTGGCGCGCAGAGCGTGATGATTTCGTCACGGAAAAAGCCCGGAGGAGCGATCCTCCGGGCTTGGCGTTGGTGGCGACCTTCAGCCCTCTGGATGTCTCAGCTGCAGGCCGCCATGCCTGAGCTCGAGGTCGAGCAGGAACCGCTTCCGCCACAGACCGCCGCCGTAACCCGTCAATCTTCCGTCGTTCCCGACGACCCGGTGGCAGGGGATCACGATCGCCAACCGGTTGTCGCCGTTGGCGCGGCCGACCGCGCGCTGCGCCTTCGGTCTGCCGATCGCCCGCGCCTCGTCGGCGTAGGCGCGCGTCTCGCCGTACGGTATCGTGCGCAGGTAGTCCCAGCAGGCGACTTGGAACTCGGTGCCCGGGTAGACGAGCGGCACGCTGAAGCGACGCAGCTCGCCGCTGAAGTAGCGGCGCAGCTCGTCCTCCAGTCGGGCGATGTGGTCGTTCGTGCCCGGCACGACCTCGACCCCGAAGCGCCTGGTCAGGCGCTCGACCTGGTCCCTCAGCGTGTGCGGGTCGGCGAACTCGAGCATGCAAATGCCGTCGTGGTTCGCCGCCGCCATCATCGGTCCGAGCGGTGTGAGCAGGCGCGTCGCCTGGATGCTGTCGGCGGCGCGGCCCGCCCCCGGCGTGCCGTCGAAAGTGCGGGCGAACGCGTCGCGGAAACCGCTCAGCGACTCGTAGCCGTGATCGTAGGCGGCGCGTGTCAGGTCGTCGCCCTGCTTGATCCGACCCTGCGCCAGCCCCAGCCGCCGCGCTCGCTGGTAGGCATGGAACGTCATCCCGTGGTTCGCCTGGAACCAGCGACGCACGCGGCCCGGGTCGAGTCGCCTGGCGCGCAGATCGGCGTCCTTCCAGCGCCGGCTCGGGTCCGCCTCGATCTCATCGAGCAGCGGTCGCAGCCAGTCGGGCAGCTCGCCGTTCGGCTCCAGGGGCCGGCAGCGCCGGCAGGGGCGGTAGCCGGCGAGCAGCGCCTGCTGCGTCGTCGCGAAGTACTCGACGTTCTCGGCCAGCGGCTTGCGTGCCGTGCAGCTGGGCCGGCAGAAGATGCCGGTCGTGCGGATGGCGGCGAAGAAGACGCCCTCGTACGAGGCGTCGCGCTCGCAGAGCGCCCGGTACATCTCGGCGGCCGGCGGCAGGTCGGCGGTCCTCTCCATACCCGCCAATCTAGGGGCGGCTGCGCCGATTTCCACCGAAAAGTCTGCAGCGAATTCCAGCGCCGGTCGGGTGACCTAAGGAGGGGTATCGGCCGATCTCATCCCGTAGTCTATCGTCAGGTTGAGCACCGTGATCTTACCGGCTATGATCGCGAGCTCATTCGTCTCGCTGAACCGCTCATCCAGCCCCTGCGTCGTGAAGATCACGTACTCGCCCGCTGCGAGCTCGAGATAGTAGAAGCCTCGATCGTCCGTACGGGTCTGCGCCACCACGTTCTGACCACGGCTGTCGT
>JASFTY010000168.1:0-8143 GCA_050050535.1 Gemmatimonadales bacterium
ACACCGGGTTGCATGTAGATCGCCAGCGGGTCGCCCGGCGCGGCCTGCATGATGATGAAGACCAGCGTCAGGATCCCGAGGACCAGAGGAATGGCTTGTAGCAGGCGACGAACGATGTAGGCGGTCATCGCGATGCCTCAGCGGCGCGGCGTCCCTGCCGCCGCCCGGCGCGGTCTAGCGTCGATCGGCCGGCGCGATCCACCAGTCCGTGACGTTGACGAAGTCACCCCGGATGTCCGTCTGCACGTCCCGCACCCGCGCGCGCACCGCGTTCGCCCGTACGTCGTAGTACAAGAACGTGTACGGCTGCTCCCACTGCAGGATCTCCTGGTACTCGTGCCAGAGGGGGAGGGCCCGCGAGCGGTCGACCATCATCGCCACCTGGTCGAGGATCTCGTCGACTCGCGGATTACAGTAGGAAGCCCACTGATAGGGGCCGTCGAGTTGCGAGCAGGCGAAGAGTATTCGGTCGTCCAGATTGAAATCGGCCGACCAGCCAAGCACGAAGGCGTCGAAACGTCGCTCCGCGTTCGTGATGTCGGCGCGTAGGCTCTGGCCTTCTTGGATTCGCAGGTTCACCTCCACCCCTACCTTCGCCAGGTCCGCCTGCACCAGTGTCAGGATCTGTTCCCGCGTCGGGTTCCCCTGGTTCGTCTTCAGCTCGAACGAGGCCTTGTAGACGTCCTTCTCACGTACCCCGTCGCCGTCCCGGTCCACCCAGCCGGCGGAGTCGAGCAGCGCCCGAGCGCGCTCCGGGTCGTATTGGAGCGGCTCCATATCTGCGTTGTAAGCCCAGTGGAAGGGTGGCACGGGACCCTGCGCTACGCGCCCGAGCCCCAGGCGCGCCACGTCGACGATCCGCTGCCGGTCAATGGCCAGGGTGAGAGCGCGCCGCACCGTCGGGTTCTGGAAGAAGGTGCGCCGACCGTTCCAGTTGAGGAAAGCGTAGTTGCGGTTCTCGTAGGTGATCACCCGCGCCTCGGGACGCGCCTCGATCTCCGCCACCTGGTCCGGCCACACCACCAGGTAGACATCGACCTCGCCCGCCAATAGCTCGGCCAGCCGTATCGTCGGCTCCGGGATGTACCTGTAGACCAGGCGGTCCAGGTAGGGACGACCGCCCAGCGACTCGGCGAAGTCCGGATTCGCTTCGAAGACCCAGCGGTCCCCGCTTCGGTGTTCCACGAACCGGAACGGCCCGTTGCCTAGCGGACTTTCCGTTCCGAACGGGTGATGACTCAGCTCGGCAGGTGGGACATCGCCCAGGATGTGCTCCGGCATCGGCGAGATCCTGCGCCAGGGATCCATGAACCCCGGGTGCCGGGTCAGGTAGAACGCCACGGTGAACGAGTCCGCCACGACGGCGCTGTCGTACGGCGCCAACAGCGACGCGTGCGGGTACGACGTGCGCGGATCCTTGATGCGTTCGAAGGTGAACTTCACGTCGTAGGCGCTGGTCGGCACTCCATCGTGCCACTTCACATCGTCACGAAGCCGGAACGTGAGAACCAGGTCCCCACTTCGCGTCGTCACCGTGTCCCAGCTCTCGGCCAGGTAAGGTGCCGGCGCCAACTTCTCGTCGAAGTGGATCAACGGTGTGAACAGGACGTAGGTCTGAACCTCTTGCGACGTCTCGTCCATGCTCGCGAAGTGGTTCATCGAGTTGATCTCGTTGAGCGACGCGACCACTACGGTGCCACCGTAGCGCAGCGTGTCGGGTACGGCGTCCGAATCGGCGGCCCGCTCGCCCCCGCCGCAGCCGGCGAGCAGCGCGACGACGGCCGCGCCCGTGACCAGATCTCTCACCATAAGCTCAACTGCCCCTTTCGCTTACGTACTTCCGCCGCTCGATCGGAATCCACCAGCCGGCTATCGTCACCAGCGTGCCTCGCGCATCCATCTCCACCCCGCGCAGGCGGTCCGAGACGCTCGCCAGTTCGTCCAGCCACATGAGGAAGGTGAAAGGTTGGGCCTCCTGTAAGGCGAGCGAGAACTCGAGCCAGAGTCGCTTGGCCGCCTCGGGGTCGGTCGTGCTCGTCGCCGCCTCGATCAGACGATCCACCTCCGGGTCCTCGAGGCCGCTACGGTTGTAGCTGCCGGGCCGGTCGGCCTGTGAGGAGTGAAAGAGCGCGGCGGGGTCGACGCGGAAGTTGTCGAGTACCCAGCTCTGCACCACGGCGTCGAACTCGCGGCCGCGATGGCGGGCGAGCAGCGTCTGCCACTCGAGCGTCCGCAGATCCACATCGACGCCGATCCGGTCGAATCGCGACTGCGCGACCTGGGCGATATCGACGCGAACGGGGTTCTCGTGGTTCGTCATGAGCGTGAAGCGAAGTGGAGTACCCCGTTCGTCTTCGCGCACGCCGTCGTCGTCGCGATCGATCCAGCCGGCGGCGGCGAGTTCGGCGGCCGCGGCCGCCGGGTCGAAGGCCAACGGATCGATCGGCGTGAACATGGGATGCCACGGTGCGATCGTCCCCGTCGCCAATCCCCCGTAGCCGTACATGAGAACGTCGATGATCGCCGGGCGATCGAGCGCCATCGTCAGGGCGCGTCTCACCCGGGCGTCCCGGAGCTGCGGCCGGCGCAGGTTCCAGCCGATGTAATAGTACTCGCGGGACGGGTAGCTCAGCAGGCGCACGCCCGGCGTGCGCTCGACCTGCTCGGCCTGGTGTGGGAACAGCGACCCGTTCACATCGATCGCGCCGGTCAGCGCCTCCGAGAGCAATGTCGCCGGCTCGCCGATGAAGCGGAAGATCACTCGGTCGAGGAACGGCGGGCCGCCCAGCGACTCCGGAAAATCGGGGACCCGGTCCAGCGTGATGCTCTCCCCGGCCTCCCACTCCACGAACCTGAACGGCCCGCTGCCGACGGGCCGGCGGTTGAACGGCGCGCGGGCCAGCTCGGCCGGCGGCACAGCCTCGAGCAGGTGACGGGGCACGGGCGCCCACCAGAACCCGTCCAGCGGTCGCGCGTGCGGCCGCACGAAACTGAAACGAATCGTGAACGAGTCGATCACCTCGGCCGACTCGACGAGCTCGAGGTAGGCGGACGAGAGTGCGGAAGCGGTCCGCGGATCTTTGGCGCGCCGGAAGGTGAACTCGACATCGTGCGCGGTCACCGGCTCGCCGTCGTGCCAGCGGACATCGCGGTTCAAGTGGAAGATCACCGCTTCCGATTCCAGCTCCCAGCTGCGGGCCAGGTACGGCCGTGGCTCGTAAGTCTCATCGTATTGCAGCAACGGGGTGAACAGCATGTAGTAGATCACCTCGTTGGTGTTCTGGTCGGTGTTCACCAGAGGGTTGAACCGGCCCATCTCCGCGTTGAAGGCGACGATCGCGGTCCCGCCCACCGTGGCCTCGGCGGAGGCGACGTCGGCACCGCGCTCCTCGGCGGCGCAGGCGAGCAGCGGCACGAGCAGACCGCCGAGCATCACGCGGCGCACCGCTAGAGTCGCCACGTCCACTCCGGATCGGAGAAGTGGCGGCTGTGATGCATCGCTCGAGCCTTCTCCGCCTCGCTGACCACCGTCTCGACCAGGTGGATCCCCAGCAACCGCTCGAACCCGCTGGCCAGACAGTCGATCAGCTCGGCCCAGGTCGGTAAATGATCGAGGATCTCGTCCAGCGCGGCGGGCCGCTCCGATGCGTCGTCCTTCCAGGCGATCTTCAACAGCTGGACGGTCGGTGATTGGTCGCCGGTCAGCAGCAACGAGCCGTGCTGGAGCAGGATGCCGCCCTCTCGGAGTTGCGCGCTGCCCACCAGCTTTCGCATCCCCGAGACGATGGCACCGCCGTCGAGCTTCTCGAAGCAGGGCACGGTCGAGGGCCGCAACCGCAACCCGGGGTCGTCGACGATGTCGGTGGGCGCGCCGAGCAGGCGAAGCCCGGCCAGCAGCGCCCGGTGTACCAGGTCGTAGGTTCGCCGGGGCCCGCCCAGCTGCCGGTCGCGCACCACGACCGAGTAGGTGACCTCGTGATGGTGGTAGACCGCGCGCCCGCCGGTGGGGCGCCGCACGAAATCGATGCCGCGCCGCTTCGCTTCCTCGATGTCGTAGTAGTCCTTGGCCGGCTGGTTGCGGCCCAGTGAGATACAGGGCGGCCACCAGCGGTAGAAGCGCAGAGCCGGCTGGCCGCCCGCCCGCACCGACTCCATCAGCGCCACGTCGGTCGCCATGTTGCGTGCGCCGGTATCGGCCGGAGTCTCGATCAGCCGCCACACTGTGGGCGACGCGGGCGCGGCGTCGACGCCCTGCGAGGGCGCCGCGGCGGGTGCCAGCGGTTGGTGTTGGTCCACGATACGGCTCGGCTCCTTGTGAGGGCCAGCCTAGCGTCGTGCCGCGGGGGAGTATCTCAAGCCGGACGAAACGGCCCGTCAACCGGCCCGAAAGCGCACGTCAGGTTGGCGATTGGCCCGAGCCTCGTCGAGCCGCCTGACGGGCGTGGTGTAGGGTGCGCCTTTGACGAACTCCGGATCCTTCGCCGCCTCCTCGGCGATCTGCAACATAGCATCACAGAAGCGGTCAAGCTCCTGCTTCGTCTCCGTCTCGGTCGGCTCGCACATGATCGCCTCGGCGACGATGAGCGGGAAGTACACCGTCGGCGCATGGATACCGAAATCGAGCAGTCGCTTGGCGACGTCGAGGGTGCGAACACCGTGCTCCTTGAGGAAGGCGCCCGAGAAAACCGACTCGTGGAGCCCGCGCCCGTACGGCAGATCGTACGTGTCGCCCAGCCGGGCCGAGACATACGCGTTGTTGAGGACCGCGGCCTTCGCCGTCTCGGCGATCCCGGCCGCGCCCAGCATCCGCATGTAGGTGTAGGCGCGAACCAGCACCCCGAAGTTGCCCCAGAACCCGTGTACCTTGCCGATGCTCGTCGGACGCTGCCAATCGAGTCCGTAGCTGCCGTCCTCGTTCCGCATCAGGATCGGTAACGGCAGAAAGGGGGCGAGCCGCTCCTTCACCGCGACGGGCCCGGCGCCCGGGCCGCCGCCGCCGTGCGGGGTCGAGAACGTCTTGTGAAGGTTGATATGCACGATGTCGTAGCCCAGATCGCCGGGCCGCGTGATTCCCATTAGCGCGTTGAGGTTCGCGCCGTCCATGTAGAGCAGACCGCCGGCGTCGTGCACCAGCCGCGCAATCGTCTCGACCTCCGACTCGAACTTGCCCAGCGTGTTCGGGTTCGTCAGCATCACGCCGGCCACGTCATCGCCCAGCGCCGCCTCCAGCGCCGCCGGGTCCATTCGGCCCTCCGCGTTCGACTTCAGCGTGACCACCTCGTAGCCCGCCATGATCACCGTCGCCGGGTTCGTGCCGTGCGCGCTGTCAGGGATGATGATCTTCGACCGCGGGTCACCCTGCGCCGTGTGGTAGGCGCGGAACAGCAGTGCGCCGACGAATTCGCCTTGCGCGCCGGCTGCCGGCTGCAGGCTGATCGCCTCCATCCCGGAGACTTCCTTCAGCATCTCGCCCAACTCCCACATCAGCTTCAGCGCGCCCTGGACCGCCGCCGCCGGCTGGAACGGGTGAAGGTCCACCAATCCGGGCAGCCGGGCCGTCATCTCGTTGACCTTCGGGTTGTACTTCATCGTGCACGACCCGAGCGGATAGAACCCCCGGTCGACGTGGTGGTTCTTCAGTGAGATCTCGGTGAAATGACGGACGACGTCGTGCTCCGGGACCTCCGGCAGCGCCGGCGGCGCCTTACGCAGCGCCGCGGCCGGCAACAGCTCTTCGAGCGGCCGCGTCGTGACATCGGCGTCCGGGACGGCGGTGCCGAGGCGGCCGGGCTGCGACAGCTCGAAGATCAGGGCCGAGGTCGGGTTACGGGGGTCCTTGTTGGTCATTGCGCGTCCGGTTGTCGGTAATCGGTGATCGGTAATCGGTAATCAGTGATCGGTAATCAGTAATCGGTAATCGGTAATCAGTAATCAGTCGAACCTCTCCGGAGCCCACTGATCACTGATCACTGACTACTGATCACTAGAAGTCATGACTCTGCCCGGGCTCCAGAACCACCACCTGGGCGCGCGAGCCGACTTGTTTCGCGAACGCTGCCGGGTCCTGCTTGATCACATCGAACGTGTTGTAGTGCATCGGGATGACCGCCTTGGGCTCGATCATCTCGACCGCCCGCACCGCGTCCTCCGGTCCCATGGTGAAGTTGTCGCCGATCGGCAGGCAGGCGACGTCCACCTTGCCCTTCAGCAGCTGCATATCGGTGATCAGCGCCGTGTCGCCGGCGTGGTAGACGGTACAGTCATCCAGGGTGATCAGGAAGCCGCCGGGCACGGTGGTGTAGCAGCCCGACTCATCGCCTTCCACGGCTCCGCCGTGCAGGGCGGGCGTCATCTTGATGTAGCCGACGGGGAAGTGATAGCCGCCGCCGATGTGGAGCGGGTGAGCGTTCTCGATCCCTTTCACCTGCTGTGCGAACGAGACGATCTCGAAGGTCGAGATGACCATGGCGCCGGTGTTCTTCGCGATCTCGAAGCCGTCGCCGATGTGATCGCCGTGGCCGTGGGTGAACAGCAGGTACTCGCACTTCCCCACCGCGTCGGGTCCGATGTCGGCCGTGGGATTCCCCGAGAGGAACGGGTCGATCAGCAGGACCGTGCCGTCGTTCGCCACGAGCGTGAAGCAGGAATGACCGTGAAAGGTGAGCTTCGGCATCTCAAGCCTCCTTCAGTGCTTCCAGTAGTAGCTCGACCTCGTCCTTCGACCGCTTCTCGGTGAACGCGAGCAGCAGCCCGTCCTCCACATCGATATGGGGGAACCGGGAGAGCGCGACGCCGGCCAGCACACCGCGGTCGGCGGCGCGTCCGATCAACGCCCGGGCCGGTCCCGGTGTCTTCAGGGCGAACTCGCGAAAGAAAGCCGAGTCCGGGAACATGGGCTCGAGTGCGGTCTCTTGGACGATGCGGTCGTAGGCGTAGTGAGCGATCTGGGTGCTGGCCTCGGCGACCCGGCGCAGACCGTCCCGGCCGACGGTCGACAGGTAGATCGTTGCCGCCAGCGCGCAGAGCCCCTGGTTCGTGCAGATGTTGCTCGTCGCCTTCTCGCGTCGGATGTGCTGCTCGCGCGTCTGCAGCGTGAGCACGAAGCCGCGCTTGCCCTCCACATCTTCGGTCGCCCCGACGATACGGCCCGGCATCTGACGGATATGCTTCTGGCGCGCCGCGAAGAGGCCCAGCACCGGTCCCCCGTAGCTCAGCGGGATCCCCAGCGGCTGGCCCTCCGCCACGGCGATGTCGGCGCCGCACTCACCCGGGCTCCTGAGGATCGCCAGGGAGATCGGATCGACCACGGCGATCAGCAGGGCGCCGGCAGCGTGGGCGACCCGCGCCGCGGCCTCGAGGTCCTCCAGCAGACCGTAGAAGTTCGGGCTCTGCACGATGACGGCCGCGGTCTCATCGTCCACCGACCCGGCGAGCCCATCCAGGTCCGTCACGCCGGCTGCCGTCCGCGGGGCGATCTCCACCGGCATCTGCAGGCCCAGATTGTAGGTGTCGAGCACCTGCCTGTAGTGCGGGTTCACCGTGATCGAGAGCACGACCTTGTCGCGCTTCTTCTGGATCGACCGGGCCATCATGGCGGCCTCGGCCATCGCCGAGGCGCCGTCGTACATCGAGGCGTTGGCCACGTCGAGGCCCGTCAGCTCGCAGACGAGGCTCTGGAACTCATAGATCGACTGCAGCGTGCCCTGGCTCACCTCCGCCTGATACGGCGTGTACGCCGTGTAGAACTCGCTGCGCCGGATCAGGTGGTCGACGACGGCCGGTACGTGGTGGTCGTAGTAGCCCGCGCCGGCGAAACAGATGAGCCGCCGGCTCTCCGCCGCCAGCTCCTGCAGGACCTTCACCGCCTCCCATTCCGAGAGCGCGGGCGGCATATCGAGCGGCGCCGCGAGGCGGAACTTCTCCGGAATATCGGCGAACAGCTCGTCCTCGGATGATACGCCGATCGCGCGCAGCATCTCCTCGCGGTCCGCTTGCGAATGCGGGATGAAGCTCATGGTCTGGTCGCTATCTCGATGTTGATCTCGGCAAATGGCCCGGCTGCACTAGTCGGCGATCAGCTTCGTGTACTTCTGCGGCGACAGCAGGCCGTCCAGCTCCGTGGGGTCGTTCACCCGCAAGCGGA
>JASFTY010000169.1:0-8116 GCA_050050535.1 Gemmatimonadales bacterium
GGATATCCTTGACACCCCCCCCCCCCAACACGCGTATCTTGGCGATGTCGGCCGTAGCTATTGCCGGAGTATCACGTGCGCACCCGCCGACCAGCATCGCCGCAGTATCACGCCTTCCGGGGGTCCCTCCGCACACACGAGCGTGAGCGCCCGACAGCGATGATCGATTATCGTTATCGGTCCACGCGGGCTGTCCAGCGCCTAAGGGAAATGCACAGAGAACTCTTCGTCAGGCGCACTCGAGCTGCAAGATCCCGCACGGGCGACGTGGCTCTACAACCGAATAGTCCGACAGAGCTGCGAATACAAGAACGGGGCGCTACGGCGGCTTCAGCAATAGAGTCGTCACATGGTAGCAACCAACTACACTTTGCTCTTCCCAAGCTATGACTACGTGCGGGCGACTAGGCATCACGTGCGGGGCTGCGCTCTTCCTCTGCATGTTGGGGATACTCATCACAACGAGCAGCCGGCTGAAGCGAGCCGCTGAGAGCCCCGACTGTGTCCCTTCAGTCGCGGGACGACGGGCGCAGACTGAGACAACCCCGTCATCATCTTTCGCTCTGGAGCTCGAGGAGGAGTACGCCTGGACAGTGCCAGATCCGATCCGTGTCACGGGGGCAGCGACCGCGGGTTCGGGTCGTCTCCTCGTATGGTCGCACGATCAGAACATCGTATTGCTCGTCGGTGGATCTGACGGTGAGGTCCTCAGTCGAATCCCGGTGAATCGTCCTGTCGGGGCAGCCTTTGTTGAGGGTGACACGGTAATCGAGGTGGTCGAGGCGGATCGTGCGGGGATCACCACGCGGACAACGGGTGGGCGGATCGTACGGCAGAGAGCCATTGGCACGCCGCTCGCTGTCGAGGACGCTGCCCGGGGCCTGGACGGCTGGTTCATAGCTGGGCGATACGCGGATGATCGGTACAGGGTTTACTTCGCCCCGGGTTCCGATACGGCCAGGATGATCCGGGCGGTGTTTACCTTAGACGGCCCAAGCACAAGCGGGATGCATGTGACAGCGCACGGGCGGGATGCCTTGATTACCACCGTCGCTCCACCTTTTCGTACCTACCTGGTTAGTCCTTCGGGCGAAGTAAAGCGAGAACTTGAACCATGGGGATCGGAGGCTGAGATCCCTGTCCTCTCTTGGCCGGACACATCGCGCCGGTGGGTGTCTTTGCCGACGCTTCCATTGGATCGCCGGTTCCTTCAGACCTTGAGCGACATTCGGAGCGACAAGCGTCTTCTGATTCTGTATGACACGGAAGGTTGTGTGGCCAGTGGTACGGAGGTCGACGTACCGTTGGGTTTCGTGGCAAGTCTCGAAAGTGAGCATCTCTTGGTCGCAGCAAGGCGATTGAACGCCATGGAGATTGTTATTTACCGGTGGCGTTGAGGCTCGTAAAGCAATCGAAGAAATGGGGGCTGCTATGTGGAGCAGGATTCGAAATTCCGTCGGATGTTCGCTGCTGCTACTGGGATTGATGTTCGGTATGACACCATCTGCAGCAGCGCAAATCGAGGACTACAAGTATTGTGCGCAGGGGGAGTCCGGGTGTGAGTACTGTAATCCGGCTCGAGAAGGGCAAGAGGGAAATGACAACTGCATCCAACCGGCCTGCGATGACTGTGAGGAAGCAGGTGAGCCTTGCGGTGGCGGGGTGACGCTCGCGCCGGATGGGTCTGTTCGGGCTCTGGAATCTCGCACGTTCTTGGCGTCCTCACGGAGCCTCAACTACGAAACCGATCTCGCGCCCGGTGAGGCCGTGGGTGCTAACACGCAGTATGTCGCTTCTGGCAAACAAACCATAAGGTCATGCGACGGGGCGGTTGTCGGACGGCACTATTCGGAGTCAGAGATCGTCGCGTTGCGCAAGCAGTCGCGGGTCATTCAGTTACCCGTAGCGAGTTCGTAACGAGATCCGCGCGCCTCAACGTCACCGGTTCAGAATAACCATGACTGCCAAGATAACAATCCTGCGCACTCGTGTTACTTGGGCGTTCGTACCCCTGTTTCTGGCGTCCTGCCAGCCGGAGACCCCTGTCTCGGCAGTGCTCGTGCAATGGAGCGCTGATCGCGACCTTCGGATTGGGAGTCTGAACGCACGAGACTACATCTTGACCGAGGTGGCAGACCTGGCTGTGGGCCGCGATGGGACGATCTATGTGGCGCAGCCCCAGGAGCAGACGATCCGTGTGTACGATTCCACCGGGACGTTCCTTCGGACGATCGGCCGGGAAGGTGGGGGGCCGGGTGAGTTCTACCGACCGATTCGGCTGGGCTGGAAGGCCGACACGCTCTGGGTGAGAGATCCCGCGGCGCAGCGCATGAGTATGTTCGCAGCCGACGGGACCTTCATCACTTCTATCTCGTTCCCCGTGCTTCTCCACTCGCTTTATCTTGACTGGGTCGGGCCAAGCTATCTGCTGGCGGACGGGACAGTCTTGTCGGTACCCCACGTTCGAACGAGGGCTGTAGCTGACGGATCCGTCACTCATCTTCCCTGGTTGAGACTCTCCCGCGAAGGGGAGGTCTTGGACACACTGCTCCGGCAATCGATGTTGCACACGACGGCGCAGGTCCACGACCCGCTGGGCCGCGGCAGGCAGTACATCCGCCAGCGATTCTCCGACGCGCCACTGGTCGATCTCGCGCCCGACGGGAGTGAGCTTGTCGTCGTCGATCGGCGAGTGGACGCACGTGATCCAACATACACCGTTACCGCACTGAGCCCCGCCGGTGACACGATTTTGCACAGAGGGTATCGCTACAGTCCGGTGCCGTTTGACCAGGAAGCCCAGGAAAGCTGGATTGCCGAATTCGTAGAGAGAAGGCGCCGCCTGGGCCTGCTGACGCCAACGCTTGAGCGAGCGCTGCGCCGGGCCGTGTACGTTCCGGAGCACACTGTGCCGGTAACGGCCCTGGTCGCCGGGAGGGACGGCACGACTTGGCTCCGGGGTCCCGAGACAGATCCCGGGCTCGCAAGTTGGACGGTACTGGGAACGGACGGGACAAAGCTGGCCTCGATCGACATCCCAACGGGTGTGAGAGTGTATCAGGCGGACCGTAACTTCATCTGGGGGATAGAGCACGATACGCTCGATGTCCCGTACGTGGTTCGCCTTCGCGTCCGGTAACTCGAGGGTGTGATCACCGGCTGTAGTGGGCGGTCGGCTGCTGCCCTCCCACCAAAGGCAGGGGGCGACCCGGGTTGATCACCCAGCCGCCAGCCCCGCCAATCGCTCCGCCGCCCGCTCCAGCGTCTCGATCGTCTTGCAGAAGGCGAACCGCACCTGCGTGCGCCCGCGCTGTGGACCGCTGTAGAAGCTGGAGCCGGGCACCGATGCGACGCCGTGCTCGCGGGCCAGCCAGACGGCGAACTCATCATCCGGCAAGTCGCTCAGCTTCGAGAAGTCGGCGAGTATGTAGTAGGAGCCGGCGGGCGGCCGGCCGGCGAAGCCGGCGGCGACGAGCCCATCGTACAGGACATCGCGACGCCGACGGTAGTCCCGGGCGAGATCTCTATAATAAGACTGGTCGAGACTCTCGAGCCCGGCGGCCACCGCGTCCTGCAGCGGCGCCGGCGCGCCGACGGTCAGGAAGTCGTGTGTCTTCTTGATGGCGTCGGTCAGCTCGGGCGGTGCGACGATCGTGCCGACCCGCCAGCCGGTGACGCTGAACGTCTTCGACGCGCCGCTCACCGTTACGGTCCGCTCGCGCATCCCGTCGATCGTCGCGATCGGCACGTGCTCGCCTTCATACAGTATGTGCTCGTAGATCTCGTCGGTGAAGGCGATGGCGTCGTGCTCGATACAGAGCCGCGCGATCGCCCCCAGCTCGTCGCGTTCGAACACGTGGCCCGTCGGGTTGTTCGGCGAGTTGATAATGATGCCGCGGGTGCGACGACTGAAGGCGGCGGCCGTCGCGTCGACGTCGGGTCCGCCGTCGGCGCGGGTCGGCACGAACACCGGCTTCCCCCCGCACAAGATCGCGTCGGGCCCGTAGTTCTCGTAGAACGGCTCGTAGATGATCATCTCGTCGCCCGGATCGACCAGCGCCAGCATCGCCGACGCCATCGCCTCGGTGGCGCCGCAGGTAACAACAATTTCGCGCTCGCCGTCCACCTCCATCCCGTAAAGGCGCTGGTACTTCTCGGCCAGCGCAGCGCGCAGCCGCGGCGCGCCCCAGGTGATCGCGTACTGGTTGATGTCGGCGCGGATCGCCGCCACCGCCGCCTCCTTCAGTAGCTCGGGCGCCGCGAAGTCGGGGAAGCCCTGGGCCAGGTTGATAGCGCCGTGGCGGTTGGCGACGCGGGTCATCTCGCGGATCACCGACTCAGTGAAGCTGTGGGTGCGCTTTGCGGTTTTCATGTCTTATTCGATAATGTCGCTCTGCCCCTACGGACTCCACCGCTCCTCGGGCGCCAGCACGAGCGTGGCATCCTCGGCGCGCGCCGCCCGGCGGCCCGCCTCGAGATCGACGCGTGACAGCAGCCACATACCGCCGACGAAGAAGACGACGAGCGACAGGATGCCGTAGCGGCCCGAGCCGCTCAGCGCGGCGATCCAGCCGACGGCGAACGGCCCGATGATGCCGGCGAACTTCTGGAACACGCTGAGAAAGGCGAAGAACTCGGACGACTTGCCCTTCGGGACCAGGGTCGAGTAAAGCGAGCGGCTGAGCGCCTGGGCCCCGCCCTGTACCGTGGCGACCGCGACGGCCAGCGCCCAGAAGTGCCAGGCCGTAGTCATGAAGAAGGCGAAGGTCGAGATCGCCGCATAGACGGTCAAGGCGATGTAGATGCCGGCCCGCGCCCCGATCCGGGCCGCCAGCGCGCCGAAGGCGAAGGTGAACGGGATCCCCAGGAACTGGACCAGCACGAACGCGCCGATCAGGTCCGTCTCGCCGATCCCGATCTCGGTCCCGTAGACCGATGCCATCTTGATGATCGTGCCGATGCCGTCGGTGTAGAGCCAGAAGGCGATCAAAAAGATCAGCAGCTCGCGGTACTGCCGCACCTCGCGCAGCGTCTCGAACAGGCGGGCGAAGCCGGCGCGCACCGGGTTGACTTGCACCGCCTCGCTCTCCTCGAGCCGGCGCGGCGGCTCGCGCACGTCGCGCAACAGCGGGATCGAGAAGCCGAGCCACCAGACGGCGACGCTGACGAACGCCAGTCGCGTGGCCAGACCCGAGTCGGCGAGCCCGAACAGGTCGGGCCTCGTGATCATCGCCAAGTTGATCGCCAGCAGAATGCCGCCGCCCACGTAGCCGAGCGCGTAACCGGCGGTGGACACCCGGTCGACCTCGTCCTCGTCGGCGATGTGGGGGAGCAGCGAATCGTAGAAGACGTTGGCCCCGGCGAACCCGATGTTCCCGAAGATGAACAGGGTCGAGGCGAGCAGCCAGGCGCCCTGCGTGACGAGGTAGAGGCAGGCGGTGGCGATGACGCCGAGGATCATGAAGCCGGCGAGGAAGCGCTTCTTGGCGCCCATGTAGTCGCCGATCGCGCCGAGGACCGGTGAGGCGAGGGCGATGAGCGCCAGGCCCAGCGCCGTGGTGTAGCCCCAGTACGCCGTCGCCACGTTGCCCGGCATGTGACCCGCGGCCACGCGCGCGAAGTAGATGGGCAGCACGGCGCCCATGATCGTGGTGGCGAACGCGGAGTTCGCCCAGTCGTATAGCGCCCAGCTGCGCAGCTCGCGGCGATGCAGGCCGAGCAGCTTCAGCCAGCCGCGCGACGACGCTCCCGATTCGGCGGGTTCGGTCATCTCTGCCTCTCTTCCTCGGTCGTGCTATCCAGGCGGCGCTCGGCCAGCGTCGCCGACCACTCGGCCGCCAGCGCATCGAGCTCGGCGGCCAGCCTCGAGCGCTCCTCCACCAGCTGCTCGCGCAGCCACGGCCGGCGGACGACCCGGACGAAGAGCTTCACGTCCTCCCACACTTCCTCCCGGCGATGGCGCCAGGCCAGGGCGGCGAAGCCGAGCGGCGGCAGCGCCAGCGCCGTCAAGACAGCGGCGGCCAGGCCGCCGGCCCAGCCGGCCAGCGCGATCCAACCCAGGTAGGTCGCCGGATAGGCGACGATCCCGGCCAACAGCTTCACCGTGGCGACGGTCTCGATCGCCGGCTTGAGCCAGCGGCCCACCAGGCCGGTCGCGAAAAAGGGAAGATACCACGCGATCGTCCCCAGCGCCGCCAGCGGCAGCCCGAGCGCGAGGATCGCTCCCTGGCGCACTACGTAGCCCGCGACCCGACGCACCTCGTAGCGCGCCGGGACATCCGCTTCGCCGCTACCCAGCCGCCGCAACCGCCGGCCGTACCCGTCCAGCGCGCCGGTCAGCCGCTCGTAGCGTTCCGGATCGGCGACCCGCAGCCAGGCGAACAGCCCGGCGAAGCGCTGCAAGCGCGGCAGCCGCGCACGCAGCGGCTCCCGCTGTCGCGGGCGCGCCAGGCCCCGGGCCCGAGCGTAGAGCAGGTCCGCCGTCTCGACGCGCCGGCGGTCCGCTTCGTCGGCCAGGTTCAGCGTCTGCCGCTCCAGGCTCGACGCGATGGCCGCCGTCAGCGAGCGCACCGCCGCCGCCCGATCGCTCTCGTAGGCACGCCGCCACTCGGCCACCACGATCGGCTCGCCGCTGCCGGCGACGGCACGGCTGCGGAAGCGATGCTTGCGGTGGTAGGTCAGGCCGAGGGGCACGACCCTGAGCCCGAGCCCCCAGTCGGCGCCTTCCTCCGCCGCCAGCGCCATCCGCGCGGCGCCCGTCTTCAGCGGCGCCAGTCCGGGCGCCGTGTAGCTCCTTCCCTCCGGAAAGGTCAGCAGCGTGCCGCCGCCGCGCAGCTCCGCCACCGCCCGCTCGAACGCCACCCGGTTGCGGTGCACCAGCTCCGGGTCGTCCTGCACCCGGTAGAGCGGGATACCGCCCAGCGACCGCAGCACCTGGCCGATCACCGGCACCCCGAACAGCGGCGCCTTCGCCAGCGGCGTCACGCGCCGACCCGCCACCCGCAAGGCCAGCAACGGGTCCATCAGCATGTTCGGGTGATTGGTGACGATGAGTACGGGCCCGTCGGGCAGGCCGGGCCCGGCCCGCTCCAGCCGGTAGTAGATGCCCGCCGCCCAGGCGGCGGCCCCAGCTACGCCGCGGCCGATGATGCCCATTGGGGGTCGGGGCCGGTCTTGCGAATTCGCGATTCCATGGTCATTCCATTAACAATAGAAGATCTGGACACTCGAAATCAGAATCAACGCCCGCGGGTCGCGGACGGAAGGCAAACATGCACGACAGAATCGGGATAGTGGGAACGGGTTCGTACCTCCCCGAGAGAGTGTTGACCAACCTCGACTTGGAGAAGATGGTCGACACAAGTGACGAATGGATCTACACGCGCACCGGTGTCCGCGAGCGGCGCATCGCCGAGCAGGACGAGTGTACCTCGGATCTGGCGCGCGAGGCCTCGCTCAAAGCTCTGGAAATGGCCGGGATGGACGCCCGCGACATAGAACTGATCGTCTTGGGCACGATTACTCCGGACACACATTGCCCGTCCGGCGCCAATTGGCTTCAGGCACGATTAGCGGCGCACCATGCGGTCACCTTCGATGTCACCGCCGCTTGCTCGGGCTTCATCTTCGCCCTGTCGGTCGCGGAACAGTACCTGAAGACCGGCGCCTACAACAACGCCTTGGTCGTAGCCTCGGAGGTCATGTCCCGGACGGTGAACTGGGAAGACCGTGAGAGTTGCATCCTCTGGGGGGATGGTGCCGGTGCGGTCGTGCTCGCGAAGGGCGACGACGCAGCCACACTCCTATCCACCCATCTGCATTCGGACGGCGCTACTGCCGACGGACAGAAACTGCTGATGCCCGGCGGCGGTTCCAGGACCACCCCGATCTCGTACGAAAGTGTTGATAAGAGACTACACTACTTGAAGCTGATCGAAGCCAGCTCCACTCTCAAGTTGGCGGTCCACCGGTTCAGCGATGGCTGTCTCGAAGCCGTGGGCTCCAACGGTCTGGACATCTCGCAAGTCGATGTGATCATCCCGCACCAGGCCAATATCCGAATCATGAAAGGGATGGCCAAGAGACTGAACGTGCCGATGGATAAGGTCTATGTAAC
>JASFTY010000170.1:0-8103 GCA_050050535.1 Gemmatimonadales bacterium
CGAGCTGATCGAGTCGCCCCGGAACAGCACGTAGCGCGCCGTGGCCAGCCCCAGCCATGGGGCGAGCGGGCGGGTCTGAAGATCCTCGAAGCGTAGCGAGTCACGGTCCGCTCCCGGCCCGAAGCGCGGAGCATAGCGACCCCGGATCGTCTCCCAACCGTAGATCGGGCCGTCCGCGCCCATGAAGCTCGTCTCCTCACCCCGCTCGTACCAGTAGAGAAAGCCGTCCAGGTCGCCGCCGTTCCACGAGTCCTCCGACGCGGTCAGCAGGCTGTCGACCGCCGCATGGAACGCCGCCGGATCAGTAGCCTCGCTCCGCTCGCCGGACGGCCCGCACGCCACCGCAACTCCCGCCAGCAAGACCATCGTCGTCGCAAACTTCAGCATAGATCACCTACGTCGAAGAAAGTCCGCTAGAACCCGACCCTCACTCCTCCAGATACACCGCGAACCAGCCAGCGCTCAGATCGATGGCCCGATCGAGCTGTTCGGTCGTCCCCGCGAACGGGTGAACGGCGCCGAACGTATGGCTTCCACCCTTGATGCGCTCGAAGCGCGTGGTCTCCGCGGGTGCCGCCGCCGCCAGCCGCTCGCCCTCAGCTATACTCACTGACTCGTCCTGCTCGCCGTGGACGATCAGGTAGGGCACCTCGAGCCGCGCCGCCGCACGCTCCGGGCCCAGGCGCTCGGCGTTGCGCTCGGCGTCCTCCAGCAGGCCCACGCCCACCGGCATCATCTGGCCGGTCCGCGTGTTGAGGATCTCCATCCGGCCTTTGCTGCGCCACTCTTGTTTCTGTTCCTCGGACCAACGGTCGATGTGGGCGATGGCGTTCCAGGTGACCAGGGCCGCCACGCGCCGGTCCTCGGCCGCCGTGACGATCGTGCTGATGCCGCCACGACTGTGGCCCAGCAGCCCGAAACGCGACCGCGGCAATAGCCCCGGCAGCTCGCCGGCCTCCGCCGCGTCCAGCACCAGCTTCAACTCGTCCAGCTCCTTGCTGAACGTGTTGCGCTCGAACTTGTCCAGCTCGGTGAAGCTCTCCAGATCGGGCCCGATCCCACTGCCCGAGTAGTTGAACTGCACCACCGGGTAGCCCGTACCCTGCATCAGCTGCTCCGCTGTGTAGGGGAAGAAGCCCCAGTTCTTGAACCCCTTGAACCCGTGGCAGATCACGATGGCGGCCTTCCCCTTGGCCTCTGCGCCACCCCACACGTCAGCGCGGATCGGATCGCCGTCCTTATTATAGAGCTCGAACTCCGCTCGTCTCACCGTCATGGCTCCGCCCCCGGGCTCCACTCAACGTCGGCAACACCCTGCCGCGCGTTCGCCGCCCGCGCCAGGGTGAACAGCAAGTCGGAGAGCCGGTTCAGGTACTTGATAATGACCGGGTCCACTCGTTCTCGCTTCGCCAGCGCTACCACCCGCCGCTCGGCGCGCCGGCACATGCTCCGCGCCAGATGAAGCGTCGCCGCCGACTCGCTGCCGCCGGGCAGCACGAACGACTTCAACGGCCTCAGCTCCTCATCCAGCCTGTCGATCCAGTCCTCTAACGCCTCGACCCGCGACTCGGCCAGCTCGGGTAGGCGCTCCGCCTTCGCCGCGCCCGCCTCCGGCACGGCGAGGATCGCACCGATCGTGAAGAGATCCGATTGGACGACCACGAGCGGATCACCCCAATCCCGCATCGCCGTCGGCAGCTTCGCGACAGCCAACCCCAACACGCTGTTCAGCTCGTCGACGGTCCCGTACGCCTCGACCCGCCCCTCCTCCTTCCCCACGCGCCGCCCCCCGAACAACGACGTCTGGCCCCCATCACCCTTCCTAGTGTATATCTTCACGTATCCATCTCCATCCCCATCCTCATCTCCATCTTCTCCCCATCCCCATCGCCATCGCCATCGCCATCGCCACCGCCACCGAAATCCCCGACTCACATCTTAAGCGTCCCCTTCCTCCGCACCCGCACCTTCACCTGCTTACGCCCGAACGCCGTCGCCGCCTCACAAGTCGGCATCCAGATGTCGATGACGTAGCCTTTCACCGCGCCCCCCGTATCCATGACCTGGCGCTTCTCGAGCACCTCACCGTCGTCGAGCCTGACATCGATCTCGCTGCCCAGCGGAAGGATCCGCGGATCGCCGGCGACCACCCCCTCGCGCACGTAGATGCCCGACGCGGTGAACCCGTAGTCGCAGTACGCCGTCGCCTCGAACGAATGCCAGATCCTCGACGCCTCGATCGGCTGGTAGAAGACACACCCGGATAGAGCCAGGGCAACGATCCCCGATAGCAGAACGCGCACCGCCACCAACCCCTCCTTCCTCCCCAACCTCACGTCACATCTCTCCCACGAAGAATCCCGGCTTCAGTATAGCGTCCGGATCGAACCTGATCTTCAGCGCGTTGAGCAGCTGCCGCGCCGTGCCCGGACCGCCCCAGGGATCGACGATGCGGCGCAGCGACGTCGGCGCCTGCTCGACCCTCACCACACCGCCGCCCTCGGCGGCCTCGCGCCGCAGCTCCTCCACCCGCAGCGCCCACAGCCGCTCGCCGGACGCCGCCTCGTACGACAGGTGCGGCACGAAGATCCAGACCCGACCCGCAAGCGGTGACGCCAGCAGCGGCGGTGTGTCGCCGCCGCAGAACGGCGTCGCCTGCCGGACTACCCCCTCCACCGCCCGCAGCGGCACGGCGGCTCGTACGGTCAGCGCCGGTCGCAGGCTACTCTCCAGCTCGACGACGGAGCCCCAGACCCGGTCCCGCGACTCGACGCTAATCGACCGCTTGGCCGCCGCCGCCTTCGCCGCCCGGGTCGCGTCGTTCACCGCCGCCTTGTGACCCAGCCAGCGCACGATCATCACCCAGTCCTTGGTCTCGATATCGAGCGCCGCCGCCGCGGCGGGCGACACGATCTCCGCCGCCGCCGGCACCAGCTTCTTGCCCGCAGCGAGATCGACCGCGAACGCGGCCAGCTCGCCGACGTCCCGCGATCGGTAGACGCGGGTCCGGTCCGCCTGCGGAAGCGCGTGCAACCGCAGGTGCGCCTTCGCGATGACGCCCAGCGTGCCCCAGCTCCCCGTGTACAGCTTCACCATGTCGTAGCCGGCGACGTTCTTCACCACCCGGCCGCCCGCCTTGACCACGCGCCCGTCGGGCCGGATCACCGTGAGTCCGAGGACCAGGTCGCGAGGCGCGCCGTAGCTCGCGGCCAGCGGACCGGCCGAGCCCGTGGCGATCGTCGCGCCTACCGTACCATCGCCCAGCGGGTCGAGCGGCCACCACTGGCCTTCCTTCGCCAGCGTCACGTTGAGATCGGCGATCGACGTGCCCGGCAAGACCGTGGCAAGCAGATCGTCGGGAGAATGCTCGACCACCTGGTTCAACCGGCGCATCGTGATCACGAGATCGACGTGCCGGTGCGGGTTACCCACGTTCAGCCAGCCGCCCCGGCCCACCGGAAGCACCGCCCAGCCCGACTTGCCGGCCAATTGCATCAGCTCGGCCAGCTCCTCCAGCGAGTCCGGCTCGGCGACGACTCCCGCAGGCTCGCCGTCGACGATGAAGGCGCCCGGTTTGTCCAGCAGGCAGGCCGAGCCGATCGCCACCTCGATCGAGCCCGCGACTTCATCCGGCTTCGCCTTCGACCTCCGAACACCCACCGTGCCGACCCAGCCCGGGACCGGCGTCTCCGGCTCGTCCGGCAGAACCTTCTTCGGGTTACACAGCTTCGCCGGATCGAAGACCTGCTTGACCCAGCGCATCACCTGGCGGTCGGCGTCCGAGTAGACGAGCGACATGTACTTCCGCTTGTCGAGGCCGACGCCATGCTCGCCGGTGATCGTGCCGCCCGCCGCCACACACGCCTCGATGATCTCCTTGCTCGCCGCATGCACCCGGTCGAGGATGCCGGGCTCGCGACGGTCGAACGCGATATTCGGGTGCAGGTTGCCGTCCCCGGCATGGAAGACGTTGGCGATCGTCAGGTCGTATTTCTCCGCTATCGCGTACACGTTCGAGAGCATCTCGGGCAGCTTGCTACGCGGCACCGTCGCGTCCTGCACCAGCAGGTCGGAGCCGATCCGGCCCATCGCGCCGAACGCCGACTTGCGCGCCCGCCAGAACTTCGCGCGGTCCGGCTCGCTCGCCGCCACCGAAACCGCGCGGGCACCATGCTTCTCCAGTATCTCCTCGACCTCGAGCACCTGCTCGGCCAGGCCGGCGCCCGGCCCATCGAGCTCGACGATCAGCGACGCCGCCACGTCGGTCGGGAACCCGGCGGCGAACACAGACGCTTCCACCGCCCTCAGCGTGTTCCGATCGATCATCTCGAGCGCCGCGGGCACGATCCCGGAGGCGATGATCGCCGATACCGCACGGCCCGCACCGTCGATGTCGTCGAAGTGGGCCAGCAGCGTCCCCACCGCCGCCGGCACCGGCACCAGCCGCACCTCGATCTCGCTACAGATCCCCAGCGTGCCCTCCGACCCGACGAACAGGCCCACCAGGTCATAGCCCGGGCCCTCGGGACCCGGCAGCTCGATGGCCGCGCCGCCCGGCGCGACGACGGTGAGGCCGAGGATGTGGTTCGAGGTCACGCCGTACTTCAGGCAGTGCGGGCCACCGGCGTTCTCCGCCACATTGCCCCCGATCGTGCAGGCGGTCTCGCTCGACGGGTCGGGCGCGTACATGAGGCCGAACGGCGCCAGCGCCTCGCCCAACCGCGTATTCACGACGCCCGGCTGGACCCGCGCCCGCCGGTTCTCCGCATCGATCCACAGGATGCGGTTCATGCGCGACAGCTCGATGATGACGGCCCCGTCGGCCACAGCGCCGCCCGACAGCCCCGTCCCGGCGCCACGCGGCACGAACGGGATCGTCGCCATGTGCAGCGCCGAGACGACGCCCTGGATCTCTTCCGTGCTGTGAACGAAGACGACGGCGGCGGGCGTCCCCCGATAGGAAGTCAGTGCATCGGACTCGAAGGCGAGCAGCTCGCCCGGCTCCGTCAGCACGCTGCCGCGTCCGACGACTCCACGGAGTTCCTTCAGCAGCTTTTCAGAAAGAGCAGGGCTCGCCATGCAAGTGAGGATACCGTGGCAAGCCCTGTAGCCGCAAGCAGCGACGGCGTCAGAACGATCGGAGCAGCTATCTCTCCTCAGGCAGAAAGTCGCTGATCAGCCAGAACTCCTGCTCGCCGCCCATCGACGCCGTAAACACGATCTTCGAGCCGTCCGGCGACCAGCCGAAGCTACCGATCCCGGCATCCTCCGGCAGCCGGGTACGGAGCTCTTCCGGCACTTTCGTAGCGAGCGGGGTTATCCAAATCTTGCCCCCAGCGTTGTGCGCGATCTTCGAGCCGTCCGGGGAATAGGCCAGTTTACTGTCCCCGCCGGACTCTATCCCTACAGCGAGGGTTTCGGACTCACCGCCTTCGAGCGGTATCGTCTTGATCGCGTCGCCCGAGAAGAAGGCGATCCGCTCGGCGTCCGGTGTGAAGGCGACGCCTCTGGCCCGGACGCCGTCCACTCTGGCAGTCACCTGCCTGCTTTCCCCACCTTCCGCAGGGACAACGTAGACAGCAACGTAGTCTTCATCCTCAGACTCCTCCTGCCGACCATACCCGACATACGCGACCCAGCGTCCGTCCGGAGACCACGACGGGTAATCCTTGGGGGCACCGTCGCTCGTCACTCGGGTCGGGCACCCATCCTCGAGCGGGATCGTCCATAGGTCGAAACCCTCGGCAAAGTCCCCTGGACTGACGCTCATGACGATCGTTCTGCCATCCGGCGACAAGTCAACTGAACCAGTCGTCTGCCACTGTTCCGGCACAGGAACCATGACAGGGTCGCCGCCGTCGGCAGGTACATAGTACGTCGCGTTTCTGTCTCTGCCTTCGTCCCGCCCGGCGAAGTAGATGCGTTCTCCGTCCGGTGACCATCTCGGATCGTTAGGCCATGCAACGGCCGGCGTTACCTGCAGCGCCCTTCCGCCCCCAGCAGGTACGGTGTAGAGGGCATGATGTTCCTCCGATGGAATGAAGACCCCGAGCTCGTTGTCCGGCGTCCAACCGGCCAGCATGTGCCAGCTCGACCGCGGAAGCGGAATCTTCGTGGGCTCGCCCGCACTCGACGCGTCTGGCGGTACCCGGTACACCCATATCTCTCCGCTCTCGCTGTGGTAACCCTGCCCATAAAAGGCGGCGATGTACTTGCCATCAGGTGACCACACAGGTCCTATCAACCGGCCGCCGTCCAGGCTCGCGAGCTTGACCGGGTTGCCTCCGGAGGAAGGAGCGACCAACAGATCGCCATCAGGCGGCGGACGCTGCGTGTTCTCCTCCCAATCATCTCTCTCACGATAGCCCACAAACGCGATGTGCCGGCCGTCGGGCGCGAAGGATGGCTGCCGCGCCGGGCCGGACCAGACCTGCCGCAGCTCGCCCCCCGCCGTCGGGATCGTGTAGATCCGCCGGTTAGCGACGTCCATAGCTTCCACTTCCGTGCCAAGCTCGATCGCCGAAATCGCTAACGTCCATCCGCCCGGAGAAAGACTCAAGCGATAGCTCCCGGCGTTCCTGCCGCGGTCGGGCACGCGCAACACGCGAGGTTCACCGCCGCCAACCGGTATGACTGTGACCGCGTCAAGGGCCCCGTCCTCCGATCCACCATTCACCGCGATCCACTCGCCGTCCGCCGACCACGCCATGAGGCTCCCATTATCCCAGACGCCCCGCACCTCGGCGAGCCGTACTGGCTCGCCGGCGATGTCCGGACCGACGTTCCCCTGCAGCGGGACCACCCAGACCGCACCCTCCGAGACGAACGCCAGCCTCTTACCGTCCGGCGACAAGACACCGTTTTGCGGCTTACTGGCGATCTCTATCTTGCGAAAGCTCGGCTGGCGCTCAAGGTCAGCCAAAGCACGCTCGAGGCCCGCCAGCCTGGCCCGAGCGACCGCGACCTCATCTGTATGCTCGGGGAAGTCAGCGATCACGCTCCGGTAGGCCTGCTGCGCCTCTCGCAGGCCCAGCTTCTCGTAGCACAATCCGACGTGGAGCTGCGCTCGCGCGCCGACCGCCCGGTTGTCAGGGAAGTTCTCGAGGATTTGCCTGTAGATGTCGATGGCGCTCTCCAGGTTACCTTGGACTTCTTCCTGGTAGAGGCCGGCCTGGTACAACTCCTCGGCGATACCCTGAGCGTAGGCGGACGCCGCAGCAACCAGCGCGAGCGCCAGAACTGTGATGATTACACGACGCGGATTCATGATCATTACTCCTGAGAAGTGCTCCCGGCTGAATTCTGACCTCGAATCTAGCGGAACACGTCCGAGGATGATTGAAGGGTTCGTCGGGCGAGTGTTAAGAGACGGTTAAGGGCCGTCGGCCACGAATTTGTAGCCCACGCCACGCACGTTGATGATGTACTTGGGGTCGGCCGGGTCGTCCTCGAGCTTCTTTCTCAGGTTGGCGACGTGGGTGTCGACGGTGCGCGGGAAGACGTCCCAATCATCGCCCCAGACCGCGTTGAGGATCACATCGCGACGCAGGACCTCGCCGGGGTGACTGACCAGAAGGCGTAGCAGAGAGAACTCCTTGGCCGTGAGCTCGACGCGTTCGCCGCTCTTTCTCACTTCGTAGCCCTTGAAGTCGACCTCGACGTCGCCGAAGGACACGCGCTCGAGCGGCGGCTCGACCGGCTCCCCGCGCCTTAGTAGCGCCTTGACGCGGGCGGTGAGCTCGCGCGGACTGAACGGCTTGGTGACGTAGTCGTCGGCGCCGAGCTCCAGGCCCAGCACCTTGTCGACTTCCTGGCTCTTCGCCGTGAGCATGAGGATCGGGGTGGTGTCGCCCCCCGCACGCAGCTGCTTGCAGATCTCGAAGCCATCCATCCCCGGCAGCATGACGTCGAGGATGATGAGATCGTACCCGCCCTGTCTGGCGCGCTCGAGGCCGCGTTTCCCATCGGGCTCGCCCGTCACCGCGTAGCCCTCGAGGCTGAGGTCGTCCTCCAGCGCCATCAGGATGCTGTCTTCGTCCTCAACGATCAGAATCTTCGCCATCGCTTTGCTCCGTTAGGACCGGAAGCCGAATCGAGAAGGTG
>JASFTY010000171.1:0-8097 GCA_050050535.1 Gemmatimonadales bacterium
CGCTCCTCTTGGTAAGGGTCGCCCCCCCCCAGGCTGTATGATCTCGTACCCTCTCTCCGGATCTCCTACCCGAACTCGCCCGTAGTGCTGTGGCTCCATGACGTGTCGGTGGAAGCCATCCACTTGGCTTCTGTCGCGGCCAAGCTGCGGGTGCGTGCGGTCGTTACCGAGCAGGAGGCGACGTACGACGCGCTGCGCCCCCTGCTGACCCGGCGCGAGGGGCTGGGGAACGACGTTGTGGAATGGCTGCGCCTCCGTGGTCTGCACCTACCAGACGCCGTCGCGCGGATCCTCGAGAACATCTTCGACTGCGGCCAGCGGTACCGGCGTGTTTCGCAGCTGCTCGAATGCGTGGGGGAGGCCGGAACGACGGTTCGCACGCGCCTTCAAAAGGCGGGGCTTCCACCGCCGCGCGCCTGGCTGGGCGCGGCGCGCGCCCTCCACACGGCCCTTCGTGTCCAGGCCCAGCCTGCGAGGCCGCTGCTCACCTTGGCGTTCGAGTTTGGGTACGCCGACCACTCTTGTCTGAATCGACAGCTCGGGCGTGCATTTGGAGTTCCGCCGGGCCGGGTTCGGGGCAGTCTCGGCTGGGAATGGCTGCTGGCCCGATGGCTTCGGCGGGAGGGCGTCGACCGAGAACGCGCACGGGACGCGCTGAGAGCGTGAGCCTGCGGACATGTGGTCGCCGATCACAGCTGTTACGTGACCGCGGCGACAAGATCTCGTCGTTTCAGCCATCGACTCGGGCGCGGCACGGTCCATAGCTTGGCAGTAGCTGCTGTCGAGCCCCAGGGCGTTCTTACGAGCCGCGAGTAGACCCGCTGTCTGTCTTTGGACTTATCACCCGGTGGGCAGGCCCGGCGCTTAGGTTGCTAGAACGTCACAAACCGCACGCTTAGGAGGCCGCCCGAGTGCGACGCACGGGGGTACAACTGAGAACTTCTCGCGGTCTCGCAACACGGGCGGCGGTCGATCGCGCAGACCGGGTGCTGGTCCGTGTGGTTGGCCGTTCTTCCGAGCGCCGTTCGTCGCACGTCGGCACAAGTCTCGCAACGGCTTGTATTGTACTAATACACCAAACATCGATTGCCGCCGGGCAGGAACCGTATGAGCGGCCGCTGTGTACCGATACTTCCCACTCGCCACTAGTACTTCACGAACAGTCTGCGCTAGCATTTCCCGACGGGTTCAGGCCTGAAGGTCTAATCTTCGCTGAACAGGATTCCACCTGGTTAGCCTGGTCCTCTGTTGAGAATCGCCTGGTGCTGGCTCGTGGTGACGGTGTTCACGTCGTAGGAGTACCGAGCCAGATACGAATGGTGGCAGCCGTCGTCCGAGGCGGACGCTACATCGAGATTGTGGACTCGGCGTCAAGCAGCGTCGTACAGCTGAGCCCTGATGGGACCGTGATTTCTGCGCTTCATAGCAGTGCTCCAGGACCACTTATCTCAGCGGACCCCGCAGAGGACGGCTGGTACCTCGCCACGCGCTCCGCGGATGCCGTCCACATCTACTTTCTTTCGAGCATCAGCGGTGTCGCTGTCGAGCGAGCCAGGCTCACACTGATCGCGCCGCCGGTGCACCTCCGGAGCGTCGCTGGAGGCGTCTGGGTGGGAGAGTTGATGTCGCCATTCCGTTCCGTGCTCGTGGACAGCGAGGGGGGTGTGGTGCGGCAATCGGTAGCGCCGGACGTGGAGACGATAATGGAGGTTGCAGGAGGTCCGCCATCGTATGTGCGTGCGTTGCCCTTGGTCAACGTCGGAGCGGCCCTTCTGCAGTCTTTTGCGAATCTACGCACCGACGCCAGAGTAATTGTGCGGTATGACCCTTTAGGGTGCATCGTACAGACGGTTCCGATAGGCATGCCATTGGGCCTGGCACGATCATTGTCTGATTCGGTTGTTGTTGCGATCCGGGGAAATGTTAGAAGCGAAGTTGTGGTTTATGTAGTGCGCCGGCGCTTGACGGAAAGGAGGAGAAGTCGATGAGAAACTCAAACAGCAGGTTCAATCGGATTGCCCTGACTGGTTCGGCGATCCCTCTGCTCGCAATCCTTACCATGACCTTAACGCCGAGCCGCGCATCCGCACAGGGTATTGGCGACTGTATGCGCTGCGCCGCTTGTGAGTTCGGGCCAGGAGAAATGTGTCAGGGCGAGACTCAGGGGTCGAACCAGTGCGCACAGGGTATGATCGGAGGTGAGTGTTTTTGCCTTCCGTACGGGGGTGAATGTCATGAACCAGAACGCGCCGTGTTTGCGGACGGGTCGGTCGGATCAGTAGACTGGTCGCTTCCAACTCTTATTAACGAGGCTGGCGGGGTGGACGACGATAGCCAGCTGGACGATGTGCCGTACGGGTATTATGTGACTCAGTCACCGGCTGGCGTGAAGTATCTTCGCCGTAGGTGTGACGCAGTTGTTGTCGCGCGTCGTTACCCTCCAGCGTTGCTGAAGGAGTTGGCAAGCAGGACGAGAGAGATCATTCTCTAGTCCCTTCAAGTCCCTGAGACTAAGATTACGGTCGCTTGGCGGAGCAGGCTGGTGGAACATTGTCGGGTCGGATGTGATAATGAGCTGCGACGGTTGCGCGCGCTACTATGCTGAGAGCACGTGTGTCCGCAACGTCGCGTGCTTGGGGACTAGGGCGTATCTTCCCGTGAGTTCAGTAGGCAACAAAGACGCACGTCCGGCGCACTAAGAATATGAAGGGGCATAGTGGGGGAGTGCAAGTGCCAGGAGAGACTCTCAGGATGGCGGAGCGTGCAATCACTAGCCTGCCGTTGTTAGGTCTTCTCAGTTGCGGGTCTCCAGAAGCCTCGATACCGTCGGCGCCGTGGGGATCCGTCGAGAGCGTGGTTCTTGGCAGCCCCATCGCTGACGACATAATGCTGACGTGGGTCCCTCTTGGCAGAATGGATGGTGTCGGCCGGTTTTATGCTATCGAGCCGCAGGAAGCCTGCGTGATCGTGATTGAAAGAGACGGTGCCGTGCTGACAACGGTCGGTAGGAGTGGTGAGGGTCCCGGCGAGTTTATTATGCCCTCTCGTGTGGGATTCGGAGCGGACGAGTTCTGGGTGAGGGATCGACAGCGGTTCTCGTTCTTCGACTACTCGGGTAGGTTGAGGAGAACCGTGACACCACCAGTCGCGTCCATCGACTATCAGGGGTTTCCAGTCCGCCTCGAGGCGCTGCTGAGCGACAGCGTGTTCATCGGGAGGCCACAGATTCCGGCCGATGTGAGAATAGGAGAGCACATTGAGTACGAACCGCTGCTGAAAGTTACGGCGCCTGGGATCGGCGGCAAAGCCAGGATGGATACGATTGCCTGGACCTACATCGGCACCCAAACGCTGACGGTGCGCAATCCCCGACGGTCGAGTGTCGGGGGGTTGTACGGTCCACAGCCGTTCTCGGATAGCGATTTGTACAAGATAATGCCGGAGAGGGGGGAAGTTGTCATCGTCCGGCGACAGGAGGCGGGTGTTGTATCATTTGTACGAATCGCGGCGAACGGAGACACCTTAGCCGTCCGGAGACTGCAGTATGAGCGGAGGAGGGTCGGCCCGGAGATGGTGGAGCGGGAGATAGAGAGGCTGACAAGGGTTGCCATGAAGTTTCCAGCGTTAGGTGCTCCCTCTTATTCGGAGGGGCGGGAGTGGGTGGCGGATGCGCTCTACGTACCTGAGTATCTACCGGCGGTGGCGGAGATGCGTGTGGGTGGTGATGGGACATTGTGGCTGCGTAAGAGTGATTCGGGCGAGCCGACAGTCCCGCAGGTGTGGGATGCGTTTGATGGATGGTCCGGAGTTCATATCAGGTCCGTTGAATTGCCAAGGGAGTTTCGGGTTCTAGCGGTGAGCGGCGACGATGTCTGGGGAGTACGAACGGACAGTTTAGATGTTCCGTATCTGGTGCTGCGGCGGCTTGTCCGGAGTCCCGCGCGGTCAATGGAATGACACGCCTCACGTGAGGTTCGCTTGACCCCAGAAGGATAGGCCACGCCGCTCGGTCTTGCAGATATACTATGACGTCACCCTCGGGCAAGGACAAAGTCCTGAGACATCTGCAAGAGTTCTCTCGCGCGTGACCTCCCTGCGGCGCGTTCCCTATAGGCTGCTACCTCCATTTACTGCGCAGGTGTGATCTATAGCTCCTGGTAGAGGGCCTCAGCGGATCGTGCTCGAGGGACGTGATGGTTCTTTGTTGCTAGCGCGCCGCCGCCCGGATGAGGGTGGCATGAACGAGCATCAGACAGCTCTTCTGTGTGAAGAGGCGCGGCAGCGTCTTCGTGCGACGGCGTTCCTCGACAAAGCTCCGCTGAATCAGGTTTGTGATCCGGACAGGACTCTGTCGTCTGCCAGAGCCGACCCGGTGGATGACACTGCCGCCAGGAGTCACCAAGCAGCCCACGGAGCCCGCCGTCTGGACTGTTACTCGCCCCCTGCCCGAAGAAGGGGAAGAGCCCGTGCGACCCCGCGCCCCTGTCGGCGCGCACGACACGATGGGTAACCAGCTGCACAGTCAGGTGCTGTGGGACGCGACGATGGCGTACTGGATCGCCGCCCACCGTCCCGGCACCTCGTACATGATCGTCATGCTGCGACCGGTGGAGGAGGTCGAGTGCCGGGCGTACCTGGCCGAGCTGGAAGCGAGGTAGCGCGCCGCCGGCTTCCGGGGGCCGATCCGCCCGGCAGTTGCCTCTTCGCCCAGCCTCCGCATAGCCATCTCGACACCCTCTGCGGTGTGCGGTTGCGAGAATCCTCATCCCACAACCGAACGTAGGCTTGGACCGGCAGCGGCGGTGGCGCGCGCGAATGCGGCCCTGGCCTGCCGGTACGAGCCTTGCCTCGAAGAAGCTCGGACGCGAACGCCCGGACGACCCGCCGGCAGCCGGTGGGAAGGTGGTCGGCGCTTGGTTAGAAGGGGATGCGATGCCCTCCCTCCTTGAAGCTCTACGTTACGGACTCGGCAAGACAGGAGCCGAGAGATGAGGTCGATGATACAAGACGTACGCTATGCCGTGCGCGGCTTCGTTCGGGCACCTGGGTTCGCGGTCGTCGCGGTGACCACGCTGGCGCTCGGGATCGGTGCCACGACTTCGATCTTCAGCGTGGTGAACGGGATCATCCTGCGCCCGCTGCCGTATCCCGACTCGGGCCGGCTGGTCCGGCTGTATACGACCGAGGGCGGTTTGGAAGACCGCGACAATCACAGCGGCGCCAACTTCCTCGACATCAAAGACCAGAGTGAGTCGTTCGAGAACATCGCCGGCTTCGTCACGGGTCGGTTCAGTGTGGCGGGCGCGGAGACGCCGCGGGTCGTGCGGGGCGCGATCGTGACCCCTGACTTCTTCTCCGTGATGGGCGTCAATGCACTTCTGGGGCGGTCGCTCTCACCGGACGCCGACCCGCCCGGTATTGATCCCAGCCTCGTCATTGGATACGGCTTCTGGCAGTCGCAGTTCGCCGGAGATGTGGCGGTCATCGGCCGGTCGCTGTGGGTGGATGGCGGAGAGTACACGGTCGTGGGCGTCATGCCCCCCGGTTTCGGCTACCCCGGCGACGCGCAGTTTTGGGCCGCGTCGCGTTACCGGGTACCCGACCCGCCGTTCGACCTCGGTGGCGACCCGGCGGAGAACCGGGGCGCCCAGTACTTCAACGTTCTGGGTCGCTTGAGAGGCGATATCGACATCTCTCAGGCTCAGACCGAGATGACGATGATCGCCGAGCGCCTGGCCGAGACCTACGCGTCGGTGAACGCGAACGAAGGACTGGTCCTGGTTCCGTTGCACGAGTCGGTGGTCGGCAGGGTCAGCTCCACGCTGTACGTGCTGCTGGCCGCCGTGGGGCTTCTGCTGCTCATCGCCTGCGCGAACGTGGCCGGCCTGTTGCTCGTGCGGGCGTCGGGCAGGGAGCGGGAGATCGTCCTGCGCTCCGCTCTGGGGGCCGGCCGGCTGCGGATCGTCCGGCAGCTGCTGACCGAGAGCGTCGTCTTGGCCCTGTTAGGTGGCGTCGTGGGATTCCTCGCCGCGCTCTGGGGGACCCAGGCGCTGGTGGCGCTGGCGCCGGAGGGGATCCCGCGCGCCTCCGAGGTCGGCGCCGACTTCAGGGTGCTGGCCTTCGTGCTGTCGATCATACTGGGGACGGGATTGCTGTTCGGGCTGGCTCCAGCCATTCAATCCCTCAGTGGTACGTCGACGTTGTCGGCGATCGTCGGTGGAAGCAGGATGACCTCGGGTCGGGCCCGCAGCCGGCTTCGCAACGGGCTCATCGTCTCCGAGGTCGCGGTGTCGCTGCTGCTGCTGGTCGGCGCCGGGCTCACGGTCAGGACGTACGTCGCGCTCGAGGGCGTCGATCCCGGGTTCGATCCGCGGCGGACGCTTTCCGTCCGCGTCGAGATACCCGAGCGGCTATACCCGAGCGAGGCGGAGCAAAGAGAGTTCTACCGCGAGACTCTGGAGAGAGTGCAAACGGTTCCGGGTGTCCTTTCGGCCGGTGGCGTCCTCAGTCTGCCGATCAATTACGGCATACGGGGCGATCTGATATTCGCGATCGAAGGTCGTCCGCTGGTGCCCGGCGAAGAGTCGCACGGCGGATACCAGCTGGCCAGCCCCGACTACTTCCGGACGCTCGGAATTCCCTTGGTGCGTGGACGGGTCTTCACGGAAGGCGACGGCCCGGAGACACCCGGCGTCGCGGTGATCAACCAGGCGCTCGCCGACCTCTATTGGCCGGACGAGGACCCGATCGGGCGGCGCGTCACCTGGGACGATCCCGACGACGAGGAAGCCGATTGGGTCACTATCGTCGGCATCGTGGGCAGCACCCGGCACAGTGGCCTGGATGAAGCTCCGCGGCCCGAGATATTCAGGCCGTACGCGCAGGCGCCGATGCCGTTCATGACGCTGGTGGTACGGAGCGAGGCGGAGGCGACGACCCTAACGTCCGCCATACGACAGGCCGTCATGGAGGTGGACCCGGCGCAGCCGATCTACGAAGTCCACCCGATGGAACAGGTGCTGTCCGATTCGTTGGGGTCGCGTCGCTTCAGCATGTTGGTGCTCGGCGTCTTCGCGGCCGCGGCGTTGATCCTGGCCGCGGTGGGGCTCTACGGCGTGCTCAGCTTCTCCGTCGCCCAGCGGTCGAACGAGATCGCGATTCGCATGGCGCTGGGCGCGCAGGCGAGCGAGGTGGTCGGCCGGGTGATCAAGGACGGGTTCACACTCGCCGCGATCGGTCTGGCGATCGGCGTGTGCGGGGCGATCGCGCTGACGCGCCTCATGGCGAGCATGGTCCACGGCGTGAGCACCACCGATCCGCTGACCTTCGCGGCGGGCATTCTGCTCGTCATGGCCGTCGCGCTGGCGGCGAGTTGGGTTCCGGCTGTGCGCGCGGGGCGGGCGGATCCGATGGAGGTTTTGCGGCGCGAGTGAGCGGCGGACTCGATGACTACGCAGCGACGCATCCTCCGGTGAGGCCCGTCAGTGCCTCCGCGCGTGGACGCAGATGCGAATCAGGATAACGCTGAGCCCAGGCGCGGTTACGGCGAGTCTCTCACCTGCGCGGATCGTGGAGCGCGAACAGGTTAGAGATCCGATACTCCAGTGCGACTGGATCGCCGAACCCTTGCCGGTCTGAGTCGTAGTTGAAGACCACACTGTGCATCACGATGCGGTAGACGCCCCCCACATCGTCGGACTTGAACTCCGGCCCGGCGTTGTTCCCGGGCAGCGCTCCCCACAGGTGCAGCGTGTCCACGAGCACGGCACCCGGTTCTATGACGATTGGGGGACTCAGACAGGCTTGAAGGGTCGGCGTCCAGAACACCTCCCAGCGCCAGCCGACCCTCTTCTCCAGAACCGGGGCCAACGCACCACGACAATTAACGATGTACAGCGTATTCGCGGTCTGATTCTCCCAGCGCAGCGGGATCTCGGCCGCGAGTCCCACCCAATCGTCGCGGAGCGAGTAGGACGTCTCGTCGGTCTGAATCGGTGCTGTTAGATCCCTCTCTGGCGGGCCAAGCGTGTCCCCGCAGCCTCCTAGGCCCGGGAAGATCAGCATGCCTACGCACGCAATGCTGCGGCGTCTCATGGG
>JASFTY010000172.1:0-8096 GCA_050050535.1 Gemmatimonadales bacterium
GAAGGGCCACTCGTAGCCCTTGCGGAAGATGGCCGTGGCCAGCGTCTCCATGTCCGGGAAGTGCGCGTTCAGAAACTCCCGCTCATCGCCGCCACCTGCGTCGGTCGACACGTAGCGCGGGATTACCTGCTGATAGCTGCCGGAGAGGTTCCAGCGGAATCCTACCGACGCGATACCGAACTGTGACTCGGTGAGGTTGTGCGCCACCGCTCCCGCCCGCAGCGCCATCCCGGTCGACCCCAGCTGGCTCTGCGGGTAGACCGAGTCCCGGTACATACCGCCCGGGCCGCCGGTCGCCAGGATCACATTGCGCGCGTTAAAGACGACGAGGCCGTAGTCCACGTCGCTGCAGTGCTCCTGGTCGAGGGCGATCGCGCCGCAGACGGCCGAGCGGTCATCGGCCAAGGGGCGCGTCAGCAAAGCGACCACCTGGTGACGATCGAAGACGCGTACGCCCGCCCGCTCGAGCGCCGCGCCCAGGCGCTCGCACATGAGTCTCGACGTCAGTGGACCCGCAGAAGTGGCCCGCCCTCGCTGATCATTATCGGTCCGGTAGCCCAGATAGCCGCCGTGACGGTCGTGGGGGAACGGCACACCCAGCTCGACCAGGTTGAAGAAGGCCCGGGCCGAGCCCAGAGCCTCACAGAGCGCGATGTCGCCGTGCATGCAATCGCCGGCCCACAGATCGTCCGCCAGCTGCCGCGGTGAATCGGTTCTGCCGGAGAGTGCGACCTTGTAGTACGTCTGCTTATCGGAACCGGCGTTGTACGATGTCCCGGCGTTCCACTTCTCTGTTACGATCGCCACATCGTGCACACCCCTGCGGCTCTGCTGCAGTGCCGCGTTGCGCGCCGCCGCACCGCTACCCACCACCAGCGTATTCAGCGAGTGCACCGTCAGCTTCTTGCCGGCAAACGTCCAGGTCGCTGGTTGACCGTTCAGCTTCACACTCCTGTCTTGCGGCGCTTCGCGCGCTTGGGGAGATGGTACAGATCGCCGTCGCGTACAATGCACCCGGTCCGGCCGCCCGCCCGCATGAGCTCGCTGCAGCCGGAGCACGCGACACAGCTCTTCCGCGGGTCGAGCGCACCGTGCTCCTCCAGGTCGCGGGCGAAGTCGGGATAGGCGAACGCCATCCGGCCGACGCCGACGATCGAAACGGCACCTTCACGGACGGCCGCCGCGCCCACGTAGGGGAAGAAGTGCCGGAGCCAACTGTAGCCGGTGCCGACGAGCGGCAGGTCCGGCAACCGCCTCTGCAGCCTGCCCGTGAGATCGAGAAACCGCGCGATACCGACCAGCGGATGCTCCGGCGCCGATGGTGAGCCGGGCACGGCACGGTTGAACGGCCGGCCGAGGTACGGCCGACAGCGCGGAACGCCGAGCGTTATGTTCGCGAGCCCGCAGCCCAGGTCCTGCAACCTCTGAAGCAGGAGCAGCGGCTCCGCGAGGTCGGGCTCGTCCGAATCGTCGCGTGCGACACCGAAACCATAGGGGTACGGCAGGCCATCGAATACGTTCAGCCGACTTGTCACCAAGATGCCGGGCACCTCCGCCCGGATCCGCTGTATCGTCTCGAGCAGAAAGCGCGTTCTATTCTCGAACGGGCCGCCGTACCGGCCTTCACGGGTGAAAGCGGCCAGCAGCTCCGAGCCCAGATAGCCGTGACATGCCTTTACGTCGACCCCGTCGAAGCCGGCAGAGGCGGCGAGCTTCGCCGCGCCGACGAAGCTATCCTGCAACCGGTCCAACTCTTCGTCGCTGACGACGGGGTACGTCGAGTCGATCTCGACCATCGCGTCCAGCATGTCGTAGTGATGCGCGATCAGCGGCCGGTACGCTCCAGCAGGCCGCGACCAGCGGCCGGAGTGCGTGAGTTGCAGGACGAGTAGCGGGTTGCGATCGGGGCCCAGGCCTTCGGCGGCGGCGCGGCGCGTCTCGGCAACCAGGCGCTCGAACGTAGCGAGGTTCCCGTCGTAGAGGTAGAACTGATGGGGGTTCGAGCGGCCTTCCGCCACGACGGCCGTACCCTCGAGCCAGATCAGGCCGCTGCCGCCGGCGGCGAAGCGCCGGTAGCGACGGAACGCCAGCTCGCCGGGCGACCCGTCGGGCGCCGCATCGAAAGCCTCCATCGGGTGAACGGCCAGCCGATTGGGCAGCTCGTGATCGCCGATGCGGACCGGGGTGAGGAGCGGAGTCGGGTCGTCGTCCCAGGGAATTGCCAGCTGGAGCGCCGCGATGTCCTGCCGCAGAGCCGCGCCGTCGCGGTAGCGGAATCGTCGGTGGGTCTTGCGGTCGATCGCTTTCACTTCGTCTCGACCTCGATCTGCTTCACTAACCGTCGCAGGTTCTTCAGGCCGGCGCGAGTGCGAGCCTGGCACAAGCCCGGCCACTCGTCCCGCTCGGTCACCCGTAGCTCACCCGTCTGCAGCCGCTCGCCACCCAGCCGCGCAGTCGCGATCAACCTGCTCAGCTCGAGGACGGTCAGATCGGGGAAGCGGGTGAGAAAGCTGGGGTCGAAGAACGGCGTCTTGAAGCTGCCTCCATGGTCCTCCAGCGAGAGGTTGATTGGCCGACCGAAGGTCGCGAGCCGCTCCAATACGGAGCGCAAGTCCACGACCCCCGCGCCGACCGTCACCGGAAAGGACATCAAGCCGTCGCTATCTAGCGCCAGCCCGCCGTCCTTCACGTGAGTGGCGACCACCCATGGCAGGATCCGTTCCGTCCCGGCGAGCGGATCCTCGAGCATCGGCAGCATGTTGAACGTGTCGAGACAGACGCCCAGCCAGCCACCCGGCTCGGCGTCGCACGCCTCGAAGAGGCGCAGCAGCTCGTGCGTCGTGAACTCGAAGTGGAGCTCGATGGCGAGGGTGACGCCCAGCTCCTCGAGCATCCGGCGTTGCGGCCGCAATGCAGTCGCCATCGCGTCGAGCAGCTGTTCCGTGCTGGGCGCATCGTCGCCCCAGCGAAAGAAACCGCCCGAACACGACCGCACGACACTGGTGCCCAGGGCACGCGCCTCTTCAGCGGCGCGGCGGTTGCCGGGAAACAGATCCTTCGGTTGCCAGGTAGTCGTGTCGTACGGCACGTGCTGTCCGCCACCCCACTCCAAGTAGAGCCCCCGCTCCCGCACCGCAGCCCCCAGGTCGTTCAGGAAGGCGGCGTCGGCCTCGCGACCCGGCGGCAGGTGGATCTCGGAGAACTGCACGCCCTCACCGCCCTGCTCCGCGACCCACTCGAGGAGAGCGAACGGATCGAGGCGCAGAGGATTCAGGCAGTAGCTGTCGATGCCGACCCTGAAAGAAGTCATGGAGGGCTACGGCGCCTCTGTCGCGGCGGTGAGCCGAGCCAAGGCTTGCTCCGCGCCGGTCACCAGCGGTCGGAGCTCCGGGTCGCAGTCGGCCCAGCGGGTGATATAGCGCCGGTAGTTCGCTGCCGCCTGCTCCGCATCTCCGAGGCGCTCGTAGATCTCGGCTGTGCGCAGCAGAGCGGGAGCGACGAAGGGGCCATCTGCTTGCGATACCCAACCGAACGACGCGTACCAGACGAGCGCCTCCTCGTCACGGCCCAGCGCTTCGAGCGTCTGGGCCCGCAGAAAGCGCTCGTTCGCTTGCGACAGCAGTAGGTAAGCAGGCCGCAGGGCCCACCAGTCGTCTGCCTGCGCCTGATCCAACAGGCGGAACGCGCCGTCGGGGTCGCCTTCACCATAGGCGACCTGCGCGCGCAGAATCGTCGCGAAGTACTCGGCCAATGTGGCCGCCCGAGAAGAGCCCACACCGCCCTGACGAGCGGCACGGCTCTCCAACCGACTCGCGTGGCGAAGGGCTTCGGCCGGTCGCCCGAGGCGCGCGGCAACCAGGCCGAGCAGGTACGGGCGCGTGACGGGCGCGTAGACGGTATCGTAGTCCAGGTCCGCCAG
Organism: Gemmatimonadales bacterium; assembly: GCA_050050535.1. GTDB lineage: Bacteria > Gemmatimonadota > Gemmatimonadetes > Palauibacterales > KS3-K002. The sequence goes on from JASFTY010000172.1 coordinate 3,920, forward strand.
CCTAACCTGCAACTCCTCCAGGTCGGCGCTCTCCGTCGGCACGGCGGGACTCGTCCACACCACGGCGCGCTTTTCGAGCGGCGTCTCGAATTCGGCCGGCAGGTCCAAGGCCTCCAGGCGTTCCATAGCCTCATCAGCGGCGCGCAGGTGCCCCTGCGCCATCTCGAGGCTGGACTGCACCGCGTAGCCCGAGCTGCGCTCAGAGGTTGGCCGTGACGGGTCCGTGAGCAGGCCGGCGATCTCAGCTGCGGCTCCAAGCCCGTCATCGAGAACCGATAGTTGGAAGACACCCCCGAACATAAGGCTAGTCGCCGACTCGCTCCGCAGTTCGGGGAGCAGTCCCCGTACCGCGGGCTGGCCGCCTCGCAGGAAGGCGCGCAGCGGTCGACTGTACTGCGGGTACTCGCTACCGCGCTCCAGCTCGGCCATGTGCTCCGCCAGCCGCTCCAGGTCGGCGTAGCGCTGCTCGATCGCCCGGATCCAGCAGAGGTGTATCAGCGTCGTGAAATGGTCGGGATCGTACTCGAGTGCGCGCTCGAATGCGGCGCTGGCCTCGGCGATGGGCCGACCGGTCCGTGCGCCATAATGGAAGAGGAACTCACCCAGATAGTACCACGCCTCCATATCCTCAGGGTACGAACGAAGGATGGCGCGGACATAGCGCTCACCCTCGTCCGCATCGCCGGCCAAAAAGCGATCGATGACCGCGAGCCGATCACGGTCACGCTGTGAGAGCCGTTCGCTGAAACGAACCGCCTGTACCGCCGCCTGCCCCGCCGCCACTCCGGTGGGCGTCGGTGAAAAGAGCGCCGCCATGGCCAGGCGATACCAGGCGAGGGCGAACGTGCTGTCCGCCTCGATAGCGCGCTGGTAGGCGGAGGCCGCCGATCGGAACCGCGCCGCCCGCATCTCGCTCTCCCCCGCCAAGTAAGCCTTGAGCGCCGGGAGCGAGGTGGTGGTCGCCGCCGCGACCCCGGTGAGTCGCACGGACGGGCCACCCATCCCCACCGCCAGCAGCTGCCGGGCCATGTTGTTCACCAGGTCGAAGACCTGGGCTTCGTCCTCGGCGATCTCTTCGGCAGAGCCCTCGACCCGACCGTCAGCTGCATATAGCGAAGCGTTGACCCGCAGGCGACCTCCCGCCTCCACGATGCTCCCCAACACGAAGCGGCCCGCACCGAACCTGTTCGCAACGGCTTCGCCGGCCGCGGGATCGATCGGACCGTCTCGCTCGCCGGTCAGGAACTTGATCAGCGCGTAGGGATCGACCGCCTTCAGCTCGCCGGCACCGTCCAGCGCCGTGCTCAACAGGTCGACCATGCCCTCGCCCAGATAGGCGACGTCTTCGCTGCCCCGCACCGAGAACGGCAACACGGCGACCCGCGCCACAGAGACCGCGGGAGCAGCTTCGCCGCCGCCGCGCCCGGCTCGTCCGTCCAACAGCAGCCAACCGGCCGCTACAGCGCCCCACGCCGCCAAGACGGCGACAAAGGCGAAGCCCAGGTTGCGCCAGGTAATCAGACGGCGCCGAGCAAGCATGTGCTGGCGCGTCGTGCGCGACTGCGCTCGACCGGCCTCTGGACGCGCCGCCTCCGCCGCCGCCGGGCCGCTTGGAGCCTCCTCACGCACGAACGCAGTGGCCACCACGAACGGCAGACCGAGCAGGAACAGGATGATGGCGAGTGCGGGGAGCCAGCCGGGGAGCGCGAGCCGGTCGGTGATGGTGTCGATGATTTCGTAACAGGCCCAGGCCCCACCGATGTAGATGGCGACGACCTGCCAGAGCGAGCGGCGGTGTGCTTCGAGAATGAGCCTCTTGAAATCGGACATTCGGCTTCCCTGGCGGCCTGAGGGGCGATGGTGGGGACTGTCACAAGATGCGGCTGAGCACAGCGGTGGGCAACGCGACCCCGGCGGAGCTACCTCGACGGGAGCCCGAAAGGAGCGAGACGCCGGAAGCCCGGCGCCTCATGCAGTCCTCTCGCTCGACCGGCCTAGCGCTGGGCGCTTATTTCCCCCACCTCCTGCACGTCCACCGGGACACCCTCGAGCTCGGTCGGGATGATGTCAGCGGCCGCCAACTGAGGGCGCGGGACTTTCCGTCGGACCATGACGACGACCGCCACCGTACCGGTGCGCTCGCCGCCGCTCTCCAGTAGACCCACACCGACACCGACGACGTTGGCTTTGGCCATCAGCTCGTCGGCATAGGCCTCCTTCACGGCGCGGACCTTCTCCAGCCCAGCCTGCGCGTCGGCCTGCCCGTTCTCCTCCCCGCTCATATCGTAACCTCCAGGCAGTCGAGCACCGCCTGGATCGGGTTGTGGACGGTGGTCTGGTCGGAGCCGGCGAACAGGAGCCCGACCGCGCGCAGCGCGTCACCGGCGACCAACAACGAGCCGGAGTCGCCGCCCTGAGACATGGGCCCGGTGACGATCTGGTTCTCGAACTGCGCGACGCGGCCGGCCCCGTAGCTCACGTTCACCGTGGCGTCCAGTACCTGGACCTCACCCGAAGTGAGGCCGGTGGTGCGACCGGATTTGCGCACCGACATCCCGAGCTCGGCGGGCGTCGTGCCTTGCACGACTCCGATCTCGAGAATCTCGTCCTGAATGTCAGCCTCGTCCAAGGGGCGGGCGACGGCGGCGTCCACCAGGTTCGAGGCGCTCGCGTCGCTCTGGTAGGACTCGAACCGATGACGTGAACCCAGCAGGCGCGCCACGGCGTTTGCCGCGCCGGCTAGACCGATCGCCACCGGGCAATCGGGCTCCGACGTGGTGAACTCGATCGGGCAGAAGCGCTCGAGCTGGGCGATCGTGTCCTGCTCGACCCGGCCACCGTCCGCGGCGCCCGGTTGGAGGATCGGATCACCGGGGCTGGCATCGTTGCTGTTCGCCAGCACGTGGTTGTTCGACAGGATGAGCCGCGCACCCGACGCGCGATCACGAACGACGGACCCAAAGGTCCCGGCCGTCACCTTATAGTGGCCGAGGCTCACACCACCGGGTGCCGGACGCCAGCGGTCGGTGGGCGCCTGCAGGGCCCTGATCTCGCCCACCTGCACCACGTCGGTGGCTACGCCATCGACCTCGCGGGGGATCAGCGCCGCTCGATCGAGTCCCGCCTCGGGCACCTTCTGGCGCACAAGTGCCACGACGCACAGCTCGTCGGTCCTCTCTCTGCGAACCACCCTGTAGCCCGTGCCGACGCCGACGACATTCGGCTTCGCCATAATCGATCGCTTGTGCGACTCCTTGAGCCGCCTCACTTCGTCCAGTCGAGACATGACCCTCCTCTTCCTCTTCACTGGCCGGTGTACTTGGAGTATACAGCGTGGTAATAGAGCCTGTCATCCCCGCAGCGCCAGGCGGCACGCACCTCCCTAGCGCAGGCGCCGGCCGCGTATCGTGAAGTCGGCCCGGGCGAGGATTTCATCGATTGGGATGAACCCGAGGAAGCGGCTATCGGGCCAGCCCAGCATGTCGCGCCGGTCGGAGAGCAACACGACCGAGTCGGGTGGGACGACCCAGGGCCCCCAGCTGTAGATGTTCTCCTCGATGGCGAGCTCGGAGCGCCAGGCCCCGGGGCTGGCGATGTCAAAGGGCCAGGGCTGAGGCACACCGTTCAACACCACGACGCCCGAGTCCATGGCCACGGTGTCGCCGGGCAGCGCGACGAGGCGGCGCAGCACGTGAAACTCGCGGCTACCACGGACGTAGCGGAAGACGACCAGGTCGCCGCGCTCGAGGCGGCCGGCCGGGCTCCAGGCGACGAAGTATTCGCCCTGGGCCAGCGTGGGCTCCATCGACACACCGGTCTGAATGTAGATGGAAGGGATGCGCTCGCCGAATCGTGTCGCCCACACGGCGCCAACGATCAGCGCACCAATGACCAGCCAGAAGCCGATCCTGAGCCAGGTGATCAGGTGGAAGCTTTTTCGGGCGGCCCGTGTCTCTGGCAACTCCGACTCCGCAGACGACTCACGTTCGTGGTCCGGCTTTCCAATCTCGCCGGAACGGCCTAGACTGTGCCACAACAACTTGGTGCGATCGGGCCCCCAGCAGCAACCGGTATCGCTGATGAACGCCAAGTCCATGGCCGGCCTCGCGCTCAGGCTCGTCCTGCTGACGATCCTGATGCTCGTTTGCTTCGCCGTAACTGCCATCGTCACCGGGGC
>JASFTY010000173.1:0-7996 GCA_050050535.1 Gemmatimonadales bacterium
GTCGCACTACAGCTGGGCCAGCGTACCGGCGGCCGCCTGGAAGCTGGTGACCGACAGCTGACCAGCGGCGAGTATGGTGACGTTTTTGTGTTCGAGGGTGCTGTGGGGCAGGCTGTGAGCATCGAGATGTCCTCGACGGAGTTCGATACGTACCTGCAGCTCCAGACTCCGGCCGGCGAGAAGATCGACAACGACGACTATGAGGGTCGATCCGACTCGCGAATCGATATCACGCTGCGGGAGGACGGACGCCACCGGATCCTGGCGACCTCGTACAGCCCCGGAGAGACGGGTGGCTATCAACTCGCCGTTAACGCCAGCGCCCGGCCGGATGTCCCGATGGTGGCTGCCGGGCCGGTCGTCGCGTCCGACGCGGGCCGGATCTACGGCGTGTTCATGGGGATCGGTGACTACCCCGGCGAAAGCAACGACCTGGCCTACACGGCCGAGGACGCCGCACGGGTCCACGATGCCATGGTGCGGACCGGGATGCGGCGTGGCGACGCTGTCGTCCTTACCGACAACCAGGCGACCGTCGGCAACCTGCACAATGCCGTTCGTGACCTATCCAGCCGCATGGGCAGCAACGACCTCTTCGTCCTCTTCTACTCGGGCCACGGCAATCGCTTGCCGCGCTCCGCTGGCTACCAGCCGAGCGACCCGGATGCCATGGATGAGACCATCGAGCTCTACGACGGGCCCCTCACCGACGACGAGATGAGCCGCATGTTCGAGACCGTCGGAGCGGGAATCTCGCTCGTCGTCCTCGACGCCTGCTTCAGCGGCGGCTTCGCCAAGGATGTCATCTCGGCGCCGGGCCGCATGGGTCTCTTCTCCTCCGAGGAAGACGTGACCTCCTCCGTCGCCGCCAAGTTCCGCGCCGGCGGCTACCTGGCGGTCTTCATCGCCGATGCCGTCGGGGACGGCCTCGCCGACGCCGACGGCGACGGCGGCGTCTCCGCCATCGAGCTCAGCCAGTATCTGCACGAGCGCTATCGCGCCGACGTGAAATCGGCCAGCCCCGGCGACTACGTCCGGACCGGCGGACCCCAGCTCGGCCACCAGCATCTGGTCGTCGACCGTGGCAGTATCGGGCCTTACGACATTCTGTTCCAGGTGGGGGGACAGGGACGCTAGTACTTAGACGGAATTCGGGAATCCGTAACTAATCGACTGATAGACCAATAGAACCTTCGAAATCAGAATTGGCCGGCACGGTTCTGGTTTCGAAGGTTCTGTTCGTTCAATTAGTCCTCCTGATCATCGAACCCCGAATTCCCGCCCCGTCCCCTAGCCGACATGAGGCGGCACGGTGTTTGCCCCACTATACTTCTCCGAAACCCCTTTGCGACGTGTGTCACGACCGCTAACTCTTCTCTGGAGTGTTGGATGTCTGTCAATTGGGGCGTTCTGACACGTGGCTTCCTTGTAGTCAGTCTCATTCTGGGACCGTCATCCGTGGCGCGTGCGCAAGACAACGCGACCTGCTTGATGTGTCATTCGTCAGCGGCCATGTTCGCGGGGCGGGAGGACGCCGAGCAGCTGGTGGTCGATGAGGGCGAGCTGGCGAGATCGGTACACGGTGCGCTGGAGCTCGGCTGCGTCATGTGCCACCAGGATCTCACGGGGTCGGACTTCCCGCATGCGTCCGATCTCGAGCCTCCGGACTGCGGCGGCTGTCACGGAGGTGTCGTGTCGGACTACGAGGGGAGCATACACGGGTACGCGTTGGGGCGCGGGAACCCGCGGGCGCCGACCTGTGCGGACTGTCACGGCAGCCACGAGATCCTCAGCAGCTCGAACCCGCGCTCGCCGACACACAAGGTGCGGCTGCCGGGCACCTGCGCGAGCTGCCACGGGGAGGCGGGCCTGCTCACCGACCAGATCGTCAAGCTGCCGCAGAGCTTCCTCGCCTACGCTCAGTCGGTGCACGGCCGTGGGGCGGAGCGGGGCATAGCGGCAGCCGCGTCGTGCTCCGACTGTCACGGGGTGCACAATCTGCGAGGCGGCTACGACCCGGAATCGAGCATCAACCCGATGAACGTGTCGCAGACGTGCGGGCAGTGCCACCCCGACATTGAGCTGGAATACGAGCGGTCGATCCACGGGCGGGCTCTTGCCACGGGCGTGCGGGACAGCCCGACTTGCACCGACTGTCATGGGGAGCATTTGATCCTGTCGCCGCAGGACCCGGATGCGAGAACCTGCTCTGGCAACCTCGCGACACAGACCTGCGGGCCATGCCACGACGATCCGATCATCATCGGGAAGTACAACCTGAAGGGCGGGGTGGTGGGCTCGTACGTGGACAGCTATCACGGTTGGACATCGCGGCGCGGCTGTGAGAACACGGCGACTTGTGTGAGCTGTCATACGGCGCACCTGGTGCTTCCCGAGGCGGACTCTGCATCGACGATCCATCCGGCCAACGTGGTCTCGACCTGCGGTAACTGTCACGAGGACGCCGATGCCGAGTTCGCGCAGAGCTATACGCACGATGCGGCGTCGATCACGCGCAACCCGATCAACCGCGTCATCCGTCAGGTCTATCTGTGGTTGATCGCGATCATCGTCGGTGGGATGGTGGTCCACAACCTGGTGATCATGAATTACTTCATGGTTGAGCGGCGAAAGGAAGAAGAGTCCGGCAGATGGGTGTTGCGATTCGACAGGTCGCAGATCGTTCAGCATTTGCTCACAACGGTCTCTTTCATCGTGCTGGCTGTCACGGGCTTCGCGCTACGTTTTCCTGAGGCCTGGTGGGTCGAGGCGCTGGCCGACCTCGGCATGACGGAAACCCTGAGGGGCGACTTGCATCGGATATTCGCCGTGGTCATGATCTTCACTGCCTTCTATCACATGCACTACATATTCCTGACCAAGCGGGGCCGAATCGAATTCCGCTCGATCGTTCCGAGGTGGCAGGATGTCAAAGACCTCTACAACAACGTCCGCTACCACGTCTGGAAGAGCGACAGGGAGGTCGAGTTCGGTCGCTATGACTACTCGCAGAAGGCGGAGTACTGGGCGCTGATCTGGGGAACGATCCTGATGATCATCAGTGGTCTGGTTCTCTGGTTCCCCGCCTGGTCGGTGAAGATCCTGCCGCATTGGATCGTCCCCGCTGCGCAGACGGTCCACTACTACGAGGCCTGGCTGGCGACCTTGGCGATCCTCGTCTGGCACTTCTTCTTCGTTATCTTCCACCCGGAGGAGTACCCGATGAGTTGGGCGTGGCTCACGGGCAGGATGTCGGAGGAGGCTGTCAAGCGGGACCATGCCCGCTGGTACAAGGAGCTCGGCGAGTCGGGTATCGAAGAAGGCCAAGAGTAGGGCCCGGGAACATGGGAGAGCAACGATGAAGAAGCTTCTGCTCGCCTTACCGCTGGTCGCGGTAATCGGGGCGTCGCAGCAGGAGGACGAGCTCATGCGGCGAGCGCGGGCCGTCTTCGAGCCGATACCGACAGCGCCGCCGGCGCTCGACGACACGCCGATGACACCGGAGTCGATCGAGCTCGGCAAGCTGCTCTACTTCGATCCCCGGCTGTCGTCCAGCTGGCTGATCAGCTGCAACACCTGCCACAACCTGGGGCTCGGCGGTGTCGACCTGCTGGAGACGTCGGTTGGGCACGGCTGGCAGAAGGGTCCGCGCAACGCGCCGACGGTGTTGAACGCCGTCCTCAATGTCGCCCAGTTCTGGGACGGGCGCGCCGAAGATCTGATGGAGCAGGCGATGGGGCCGGTCCAGGCGTCGATCGAGATGAACAGCACACCGGAACGTGCCGTGGCGACACTGAACAGCATCCCCGAGTACGTGGAGATGTTCGAGAACGCGTTCCCCGGCCAGGATGAGCCCGTAACGTTCGAGAACATGGCGAGGGCCATCGAGGCCTTCGAAGCGACGCTGCTGACCCCGGGCTCGCGCTTCGATCAGTACCTGGAGGGCAACGGCGGGGTGCTGGGCGCGATGGAGAAAAGGGGACTCCGCCTGTTCTTGGACCGCGGCTGCGTCGCCTGTCACTCGGGAACGAACGTCGGTGGCACCGGCTACTTCCCGTTCGGAGTGGTTGAGAAGCCAGGCGCCGATATCCTGCCCCGCGAAGACAAGGGCCGCTTCACCGTCACGCAGACGGCGAGCGACGAATACGTGTTCAAGGCGCCTGCCCTGCGAAACATCGCGCTGACGCCACCCTACTTCCATTCCGGGAGTGTCTGGGGCCTGGAGCAGGCTGTGGGGATCATGGGGTCGGCCCAGTTGGGCCGCAGCCTGGACGACGACGAGACGCAGGCTATCGCCGCCTTCCTGGCTACCCTCACCGGCAGGCAACCGAGCGTCGTCTATCCGCTGCTGCCGCCGCACACGGCCGACACGCCACTGCCCGACGTGAGCGTCGATATCAGCCCCTCGGGCAATTGACTCGGAGCACGTCGAGCGGGGCCGTCCGGCCCCCTCGACGGTCTTCTATAGCGCTGCAGTAGAGACGGGAACGACAGGGCTGGCGCCCGAGGCCGGCAGCCCTAGGTTGAGTCTAGTCGAGCACCCCGCAGGTAGGCGCCCGTGAATGCCAGGAGACCCCCGATGGCTGAGGCCGTGATCACGATCGGTCGGCATATCATCGAGCAGGAGCGGCGCTACCCCCAGGCAACTGGCGCCTTTTCCGATATCCTTCACGACATCGCAATCGCTGCCAAGATCATCAGTCGCGAGATTAACCGGGCGGGATTGGTGGACATCGTGGGTAGCGCGGGCAAGTTCAATGTCCACGGCGAAGATGTCCGCAAACTGGATGAGTTCGCTAACGAGGTGATCTTCAACGCCCTCGACCATACCGGGAACCTGTGCGTCATGGCATCGGAGGAGGTCGAGGACCCCATCCCGATTCCCGAGAACTTCCCTTGCGGCAAATACGCGCTGCTGCACGATCCCTTGGATGGCTCATCGAACATCGAAGCCAACGTCTCGCTGGGGACGATCTTTTCGATCCACAGGAAGGTCTCGGATGGTGAGCGTGGCGGCATGGAGGACCTGCTGCAGCCGGGCCATCGGCAGCTCGCGGCCGGCTACGTGGTCTACGGGTCGTCCACAATGCTCGTCTACACGACCGGGGCGGGCGTGCACGGCTTCACGCTCGAACCCTCCATCGGCGAGTTCCTGCTGTCGCATCCCAGCATGAGCATCCCCGATCCCGGCAAACAGATTTACAGCGTCAACGAGGCTTACTACAAGCGCTGGTCGCCGGGCCAGCAACGGGCCGTCGACGAGCTCAAGGATCAAGGGTTCAGCCTCCGCTACATCGGGTCGCTGGTGGCGGACTTTCACCGCACGTTGCTCTACGGCGGGATCTTCATGTACCCCGCCGACTCCCAGAATCCCAGGGGCAAGCTCCGCCTACTCTACGAAGCGGCGCCGCTCGCGAAGGTGATCGGGGAAGCGGGCGGCGCGTCATCAAACGGCAGGGGATCGATCCTCGAGATCGAGCCGGAAGAGCTGCACCAGCGTACCCCGCTCTATCTGGGCAACAGGCACCTGATCGAGAGGACGGAGGCCGCGCTCAAGGCTGACGGCTGACAGTGCCAGCAAACCTCTTGAAGCGACTCGTCTGTTCTGCAGCCGTGGCGGCCGCGTTCTTCACCTGTGCTCCGCCGTCCGGGCCGCCGCCGACCTCGCCCGCCGCACCGCCGCCGCCCTCCGTCGGTGAGTACGAGTGCGAGCTTATCTCCGAGCCGGAGGTGGTGCCGGCCGAGATCAGCGTCGCGATCCTTCATCCGCTGGCGGCCGACCACGCACCGTGGCCGCAGAACGACGACGAGCGGCTCGTGTTTCGCCATCTCTATGAGACCCTCGTGCGCGTGGACTGCCGGGGCTCCGTTCGCCCGGGGTTGGCGGAATCCTGGAGCTCGGCGGCTGGTGGCCGAATTTGGAAGCTCAGACTGCGAAGCGACGCCAGCTTTTGGGACGGAAGCCCCGTCATGGCCGACGACATCGTCGCCGCTTGGCTGAGTGGCGCGGCCGAGGGATTGGCGTTCGCCGCCGGTATCGATTCGATCAACGTAGAGGGCTCGAGCGACGTCATCCTGTACCTCGACCGACCGCACGACCAGGTCCCGCGCCTGCTCGCGGACCCTGAGCTGGCAGTGGCGCGGAGGGGCGAGCCCTGGCGTTGGCCCCAGGGTACCACACCCGGGCGCATCGAGGCGCCCGAGCCCTTCGAGCAAGGCCGCAGGGGTCGCAGCGAGCTTCGGCTGCATCCACCGTCGGCGGAGTGGCCGATCATAGAATTCATACAGTTCCCGGAGGCCGACGCACGAGACGTCTTGCGCCGAGGCTTCGATCTACTGGTCACCCGTGATCAGTCGGCGCTCGACTACGCAGCGCCCCAACCGTCGTTCGTCTCACTTCCACTGCCCTGGGATCGGTCCTATGTGCTGCTCTCGACGACGAGGGTGAGGGAGCTGCGCACCGGCGGAGTATTGGAGACGCTTTCACCCGATCTCCTCGAGGCACTCGCTCGCGACGCGGTGCGCGACGACGCGCGCGGGCATCTGTCGCCGGCCTGGTGGAACGATCTGGCGGCCTGCGGGCAACTGTCGCCGATGCCGGGGAGTCTCCCTCGTGTGCCGCCCGGCGCCTATCGGACGTCTGGCCCCAGGCGCATCGTCTACCCGGTGGCCGATCCGGTGGCCCGTGGTCTGGCGACCCGCATCGTGGCCCTCGCGTCGGAGGGTGGCGCCGCGTCGCAGGGTGCGGCGTCACTGTCTGCTGCGGTACCCGGCCTCGCAGCGGGGGCTCCGCATCTGCTGACCGCCGGCCTCTCGGGGGAAGAGCTCGAGGCGAGCCTGCGCTACGGTGAAGAGTTCGCCTATGTCGTACCACTGCCGCGGATCGTCCTCGACCCATGCTTCGCGGGACGCAAGCTGGCGAGCCGGGTCGAGTGGCTCGCACCTCATGTGTTCGATCTCGCCGCTACCTTGGTCCCGCTCGTAGACACGCGCCGCCATGTGGTCGCCGCCGGCGAGCACATCGGCCTTTACCTCGATTGGGATGGCACTGTCCTGATAACGAGCCGGCACATGCCGGCAGGTAGTCGTCGGTGAGCTTCCGCGTCCGCCTGCTCTTCGCCTTCCTCTTTGTGATCCTTGTGGCGATGGTCGTCTTCGCCTTCGCCGTGCGGAGAGAAGTCGGCAGCAGACTCACGGCGCAGTATCAGCGTAGGGTCAACTCGCTCGTCAGCGTGATCGAGGAGGATCTGCAAGGCGAGAGCGATGTGATCGCCGCAACGCTGGGGGGTCTAAGAGAAGTCGTGGCCAACGATAACCGGTTCCGCCGCGGAGCAGTCGATCGTCTGGCTGCCGAACGGCGTTACGTGCTCGACTTCGCCGAGACCGCGATGCGACTCACCGGACTCTCCATGCTCCAGGTTCAGGACGAGTCGGGCCGTATCATCAGTTCGGGCCACTTTCGCAACGAGTACGACCGGCTGGAGCCGGAGCTGCCCGAACTTCTTCGGACCGTGCCCAGCGGCCTGGCGCTGGCCGAGGCGCGCACGCCGGAAGGTCCGTTCCTCGCGCTGGTGCGGGCCGATTCCGTCCGCATGGGTGGCCGGCGCTTTGACCTCGTCGGCGGCATCGTCGTCGGTCAGAGCCTCCTGGCGCGACTGGCGCGCGGCGAAGAGTTGCGCGTCACGCTGGCCTATCCTGGCGGTGTGCTATCTTCCGCTGGGATCGTCGACACCGCTATCGCGGCCGCAGGCGTCGCTGCCGACTCCGCAGGCGTTCAGGCAACGTCCGACGATTCGATAGCCGACGAGTTCGCCATCCCATTCGCCGATGCCGAGCGTGGGCAGCTGGAGGCGGCACGTCTCGTTGTCACGCATTCGCTTACCGAGCTGCAGGCGTTGCGTCGCCGTATCGACATCTGGTTCCTCACGGCACTGGGCGCGACCGCCCTCGTCGCACTCGTTCTGGCCAACTGGCTCGCCGCGCGCATTAGCCGGCC
>JASFTY010000174.1:0-7974 GCA_050050535.1 Gemmatimonadales bacterium
GCGGTGCTCTGCGAGCGGAGCCTGCCGGAGTCGAAGGTCGGGGCGTTCGCCGATCTGGCCTGGGGGGCCTGTTCGGGCGCGGCGGCGGATGGGGAGAGCGAGCGCCTGGCTACGACGCTGATCGACTTCCTGGCCGACTACGGCGCCGTGCACCCTACCCTGTTCCGCCGGATCCGCGTGTTCCTCGTGCGTGCGAACCTGTTCGCCGGCACTCGCAGCCTGCGCAAGCGGGCCGAGGAAGCTCGCGCCACGCTCCGCGATGGTCTGTTCCAGTGGCTCGGCCCCACGATGATGATAGCCGTCGATACCGAGACCGGTCAGGAGTACCGCTGGGAGGACGTGATCGTGTTCGAGCAGGGGACGGCGGAGGACGATCGGAGACGTCTGCTGTCGGCGATCAAGAACACACCGTTGCTGAGCGGTTCGATATTCCTCCTCTACGGTGGCAGGGTGATCCGGCTGACCGACATACCACCCGGTGGCGTCTGGATTCGCCTGGTGGGCGCGCGCCACGGCAAAGCCGTATACCGAATCACGGTCCAGACCCGCAGCAACGATTCCTACGAGCTAGCTGCCAACCTGAACAAGTCGCTGGCCCCGGAAGAGGTGCAGCAGGAGATCGACTGGCTCATCCTCTGCAGCGAGTCGGCCGACAGGGAACCGGTGGTGGAGGACTTCGGCGGATACGTTACCGAGCAGGACATGTGGACGGAGGAGTTCATACCGGGTGCGACGCTGGACCGTGAGCTGAAGCGGCTGGCGCGGCGCGCGGATGAGGGGGAGCAGCTGGGTCTACTGTGGCCGTTCCTCGCGTGGAGTTCGATGGCGGCGTGCGTCGACTTTTGGGATCGGACGGGCAGGCGTTGCGAGATTGCGGAGCTGAGTCCGAACGACATCGTCGTGCCGACCCATGACTACCATCGGGGATCGCGCATCGTATCGTTGTCGGTCCGCTGCGAGCACCAGGGCCTGCTCGCCATGCTCCAGTCGTTCAGGGACCGGTTCGTCGGCGCCATTGAGGATGAGTACGGCTGCCTGAAGGGTCTCGTCGGCTGGGACGTGATCTTCTCGTCGGTTCTGGAGGTCCTCGGCGAACAGGACGGCCTGGCAGCCTACGAGCGGGCGCTGGAGCGTGAGACGGGCGCCGCGGACGAGCTACGGGCCGCGCTGCGTGACTACGTGTCGACGGTGCGCGGTCGCGGCTTCCTGCCGATGCGACTCTACTTCGCTGCGAAGCGTTACCGGCGCTGGGAGCGTCTAAACGAGGGCGCGACACCGCAGGCTCGCGCCAGAACCCTGAAGGAGTTCTACGACACGTACGGGCTCGACCGATTGGCCAAGTCGTACCCTGAGGTCCGGCTTCGCTTCTTCCGCGAGACGGTGTTTCGCTCCAGCTCGGCCGAGCTGATCGGAGGTCTGGACGACCTGATACGCCGGGTACGCTCGGGCGCGATGCGAAACGGCGAGTTGGCCGGTACGGTGGCCGACCTGCGTCAGCGATTGGACGTGGAGCCCGACGACGACTACTTCCTGGCGCGCATGGCGTTCACCTACCTCGAGCCCGAGGACACGGTCGACTTCGTGAGCAGCGAGTTGGGCGGCGCGTATCAGAGTGAGATCGTCGTCAGCCTCGAGGACGCCGACGGCAACGCGTTTCGGGTGCGCCACGCGCTCTTGCCGAAGGAAGTCGAGCGGCTGCACCGCCTGTTCCTCGCCGCCAAGCTGGATGTGCGGTTCGGGCCCGAGCACAGGTACCTGGTAGCGATCAACGATCGGGAGCAGATCATCGGCGGCATCTACTACACCGTCGAGGGAGCTGCGAGGAGCGCGCACCTGGAGAAGATCGTGGTGGCGGAGCCCTATCGGGGTAGGGGCGTGGCGGACGGCTTGATGCGGCAGTTCTTCAACCGATTGCGCGACGCCGGGGCGGAGACGGTGACCACGGGGTTCTTCCGGCCGGAGTACTTCTACGCCTACGGCTTCAAGATCGAGCGCCGCTACGCCGGGCTGGTCAAGGAGTTGGAGGAGGAATCGGCGGGCGGGGGCGCCGGCCACCACGAGTAGCAGCCATTCGATTGCCGTAGAGCGGAACGGAGGATGCAGTCATGAACGCTCCACGGATAGAGAGCCGCTCTCATCGTATCGTGCTGCTTGCCACTCTGATGGTCGCGGCGTGCGTTTCGAGCGGACAGCGCTTTTGGACCGAGTTCGCCCCGACATTTGCGGACTTCGAGCGCCACTTCGCGGAGCGTAGCCGAGACGTGGATCCAATTGAAGGAATATGGCGCGGCAAGAGGACGGGTCACGAGTTCGTCATCGTCCCCGATACCAGATTCGAGGGCTACGAGTACGTGGGCCTGGACATTCCGGGAGGCGAAATCTTCATGGCGCTTCGGCATGGCGAGGGTCGAGCACCCGTCTACACGTGGCATTGCTACGAGCTGGCGAGAGGCAGAAGCGCCGAATTGTGCGGGGGCACGTTTCTGGTTACAGCGGAGGGTGAGCTGCAACTGCAGAGCCACAACGTGATACTCGCAGACCCGTCACTACCACTGGTAAGCCCTGGCAGAGGGAGGTTCGATTTGACCTACGTCAGGAGAAACCCATCCCCCTAGGCGAGCGGTCGAACGATTCGGCGGGCCGGGCCGCCCGCTGATCGATTCTCTTCGCCAGTCGCCGAAGCCACGACTTGCGGTTTGCGCGAGGCTGGCGGGAAAGCTGCAAAGAGAAGCGCGCCCGGGAAGACTCGAACTCCCAACCTTCTGATCCGTAGTCAGACGCTCTATCCAATTGAGCTACGGGCGCGTATCGAGGATTCTAACAGAAGCGGCCCGGGATGGGAACCGCCGGCTGGTGTCTAGCCGCCCTCCTTCTTGCGTTCGACCCGCCAGGTGCCTTCGTAGGCGGCGCCGTGGCCGGGCCGGGCGGTGAACGTGCCCTCGATCACGTCCCCCAGCAGCCGGCCGGTGAAGGTGGTATAGACGGGGCAGCCGCAGTCGGGGTCCTTGTAAGGCTGCAGCGTGCCACTCACCACGCCGTACTCGACCCGGACGAAGCGGATCCGCAACACCTCGGGGATCGGGGCCTCGTGGGCGGCGGCCGCCGGATGGTCGATGGGGCTTAGGGGCCGGGTCCAGCCGCGGGGGATCATCGTGACGTCTCCGCGGGCCGTGTCCCTCCCAGCCTCCAGCACGAAGATGATCGTGCCATGCCGGTCGACCAGTGGACTGTCGTAGCTGCCGTACCACTCGCCGGCGATTTGGAGCAGCCCGGCCTGGTCGGCGACCACGGGCACGGGCCCCGGCGCCGTCGAGCATGCCGCGCCCAGCACCGGGATGAGCGTCAGGAGCATCGCATGGCGGGTCGGCATCGTCCTCCCTCGAGGCCACGGGAACCTAGACGAACACGGCCGCGCCCCGGGCACCCTCCTGCACCTACCCCGGTGTCCGCGGCCAGACGGCCCAGAATGCCCACGACAGGACTCGAACCTGTACGCCCCGTAGGGCACCAGCCCCTCAAGCTGGCCTGTCTACCAATTCCAGCACGTGGGCGAGGCTACGAATGCTCGGAGGGGGATTCGAACCCCCACGGGATCGCTCCCACAGGATCCTGAATCCTGCGCGTCTGCCAATTCCGCCATCCGAGCCCAGCTCGGAAAGTCTTGCCAGACAACAGGTTGCGGAACCAGGCCCGGCCCCTCGACGGTTCGGGCGGGCACGTTGGGCCGCTCTGGCGGCCCCGATCTCCCTGTCGTCTTGGCGAGGGCAAACATAGCGGCTTCATCGGAGATTTGGTAGGCCTGGGGCGGTGGTGGGCGGCGCTGGGGGCGGGGGGCGGCAATCGTGAAAAAAATCTCACTAGGTCTTGACTGGGCCTGTGGGGGCGCTAGAATGGGTGTCAGGGCTAAACGTGAAAAAAATCTCACAAGGGGCCTGGGCGGCGACATGAGGTTCTAAGGGGGGGATTTGGGACGACTTAGGAGGGTGGTCCTTGAGCGGTTGATGCGTTACTACCGCTGGCTGACCGAGTCGTCGTTCAGGAAGCCGCTCAAGACGGTAACGAGCGCCCAGATCGCCGAGGCGCTGGATGTCGACCCGACGCAGGTCCGCAAGGATTTCGGGGCGATCGGTCTGCTGGGGATGGGGCGGGTCGGGTTCGAGGTGTGCGAGGTGTGCCGCGGGATACGGCACGTGCTGGGCTTCGACCGGACGTACGAGGCGGTGTTGATCGGGGCGGGCCATCTGGGCAGCGCGCTGATGGCCTACGAGAACTTTGCGCGGTACGGCCTCGAGATCGTGGCGGTCTTCGACAACGACCCGCGGAAGATCGGCGGCAAGGTTGCGGGCCGCACGGTACAATCGATGAGGTCGTTGAAGCCGTTCATCCGCAAGCACGAGATCCGTCTTGCCATCCTGACGACGCCGGCCGATGTGTCTCAGAAGCTGGTGGATCGCGTGGTCTCGGCGGGTGTGAAGGCGATCTGGAACTTCACGCCCACGCAGGTGGCGGTCCCGCCGGACGTCCTGGTCCGCAACGAGCACATCTCCTTGGGTTTGTCCGAGATCGCCTACCACCTGGCTCGGGAGGCCTGATCCTCTCGAAGTTCCCGCGGTTTGCCGTGACATATAGCTTGACTAGCTTGAAGGGCGCCGGCCGACACGATCGGTTTGCAGCCACGATCGGTTTGCAGCCGGCCGAACCGAGAGGTGCTATGCTGATCCTGGTTGCGCACGGAAGTCGTGATCCGAGCTGGCGGGCCTCGGTCGAGAGTATGAGCGAGTCGTTGCGGGCCGAGCTGGGCCCAAACGCCGTGCGGCTCGCCTACATGGACCACACGCCGCCGGCGCTCGATGACGTGGTGGCCGAGGCGGTGCAGAGGGGAGTGGTGCGGGTGCGGGTGCTACCCCTGTTCCTGGCGAACGAGGGGCATGTGGATCGGGACATTCGTCCTGCGGTCGAGCGGGTGAGTCGGGCGCAGCAGTCTATGGAGGTGGAGCTGCTGCCGGCCGTAGGCCAGCACCGGTTGTTTCGGGAGATGCTCGCGAGGATTGCCGCGGAGGAGCCCGAGGTCGACGCATGACGTCTGAACCGAGCGCTTCTGTGGGAAAGGTCTATCTGGTCGGCGCCGGTCCCGGCGATCCCGGCCTGATCACGCTACGCGGTATTGAGTGCCTGAGGCAGGCCGATGTCGTGTTGTACGACTACCTGGTCAACCCGGCGATCGTCGAGCATGCTCGGCCCTCGGCGGAGCTGGTCGGCCTGGGACATCACAAGCTTGGGCGAGCACTTTCGCCCAAGGAGATCACTGCACGGATGCTCGAGGAAGCCGGAAAGGGTCGCACGGTCGTGCGGCTGAAAGGCGGAGATCCGTCGGTCTTCGGACGCGGCGCGGATGAGGCGGAGGCGCTGCGTGCGGCGGGGGTTCCCTTCGAGATCGTTCCCGGAATTACGGCCGGCCTCGCCGTCGCCGCCTACTGTGAGATCCCGATCACGCACCATGAGGAAGCGTCTGCCGTCGCGTTGATCACCGGCCGCGAGCGCGACGAGAAGGACGAGTCCCACTTGGGTTGTGGTCTGGCCGATTTCCCCGGCACGCTGGTCTACTACATGGGTGTGCGGCAGGTTGGCGAATGGAGCGGCGCTCTGATCGAGCAGGGCAAGGCGGCCGATACGCCGGTGGCGATCGTGCGCTGGTGCTCGCGTGCGCAGCAGCGGATGGTGCGCTGCACGCTGGGAGCGGTCTCGGAAGTTGTTGAACGGCAACAGATTACGCCACCGGCCGTCTTCGTGGTCGGCTCGGTGGTCGACCGCGCGCCGCCGGTCTCCTGGTTCGCCGCCCGCCCGTTGATCAGCGCGCGGATCCTGGTGACTGGATCGCCGGGTACGGCCGAGCGACTGCGTGATGGACTGGGCGAGCTGGGCGCGGAAGTAATCAGGCGGCCGACGATACGCGTCACCGATCCGCCGGACTGGGCACCGGTGGATGCGGCACTGGAGCGGCTCGCCGAGTACGATTGGTTGGTGTTCGCGAGCGGGAACGGAGTGGACTACCTGTTGCGGCGGCTGGCTGAGCGTGGCGGTGACGTTCGTCGGCTGGGTGGTTTGAAGCTCGCGGCGATAGGTTCGGGGACTGCGGAGCGGCTGGGCCGGTACAGTCTGCGAGCCGATCTGGTGCCGGAGGAGTTCGTTGCCGAGTCGTTGGCCCGGGCCTTGGTGGCTGAAGCGGAGGGCCGCCGCTTCCTGCTCGCCCGGACGAATCGGGGTCGCGAGGTGCTGGCCGCGGAGTTGGAGCGATCGGGTGCGCGGGTGGATCAGATCGTCGTCTACGGCAGCGTCGATGTCGAGGAGCCCGATCAGAGCGTCGTCGCGGCGCTGAGGTCTGGCGAGATCGATTGGGTGACGGTGACGAGCTCGGCGATCGCGCGGGGGCTGGTACGACTCTACGGCGCTGCGCTGCGTGAGGCTCGTCTGGCGAGCATCGGTCCACTGACGTCGGCGACGCTGCGCGAGTTGGGCTACGAGCCGGCGGCGGAAGCGTCGCCGTATTCTACGGCGGGTTTGATCGAGGCGATTGTGCGCGGCGGGCTTACGAGGAGTTGACCTCGGTCTCCTGCAACAGGCGCCGGACCAACGCGCCGACGCTCGTGTGCTCGAGCGATCCGTCCTCGTAGAGTGCGACCGGCCCCTCGTCGGCGAGCAAGTCGGACCGGCCTTCCAGGGTGATCGCGCTGCCCACGCGACTCAGACACCAGACGGCGGTGCCGCGGACCTGCGGGTCCGGATCGTCCAGTGCCGACACGATCGCGGGGTGGACCTCCTCGATATAGTCGCCGGCGACAGAGCCGAGTCGTCCTATGGCCCACAGGATATCGGTCTTGAAATGGTCCAGGTCTTCCTCGGCCAGATAGAGGATGAGGAAGACGACGATAGGGACGTAGTCGGGGAACAGGCTCGGTTTGTGACGGACGATCTCCGCCATGGCTGCCGGGGCATGCCAGCAGATTCCGCCCGACTCCTCGCTGATCAGCCAATAGAGGCGCCGCAGGTACTCGCGGACGTGCTCGGGCGCGTCGTCGGCGACACGCCGGGCGGCCAGTCCCAGAGCCTCGACGGCTCGCCAGCCGATCTGGGGATCCGAATCGTAGGTTAGCGCTACGAGGCTGCCCAGAACGCGCCGCTTCTCCGCAGCCATCTCGGCGATCTCCTCGAAACACGCTTCTGCGAGCAGTCCACGGAGCTTGTTTCTGAGCGGCACTGTTGCAGTCCCGGTTGATGTTCGTCGTCCGCGCTACCTCTGCGGCTCCAAGGTTTGCAGTGAAGCATGTGAAGCATATCGAACAGGGACTCGGGGTCAATCCTTGGGGAGAGCTCTCAGCGAGACGCATCCGCTGGCTGCGGGTTTCGAGGTGCGACGCCTTGTGCTTGTGTGGTGCTCGGCGCCATCTTGACGATCGGAACAACTGACGAGGCTGGAGACCGAGGAACGGGGCGATGCAGGTAATTTGCATATCGAGAGGCACGCTCGGGCGAGGGAGGGAGCTCGCCGAGTTGACGGCAAAGAAACTGGGCTACGCCTGCCTGAGCAGAGAGGAGCTGGTCGAAGCCGCGATCAAAGAGGGCATCCGAGTAGGCAAGCTGGAAGAGGCGATGCTTAAGACTCGTGCCTTTGGCGAGCGTCTGGCTATCGAGAGGGAGCACTATCTAGCCTTCTGTACGTCCTATCTGTGCGACCGTGCCATGGAAGGTAGACTCGTGTACCATGGCCGCACCGGCCATCTGCTTCTCCCCGGCGTCAGCCACGTGCTCAGAGTTCGCGTCGTCTCTGATCAGGAACACAGAATCCAGGCTGTCATGGACAAGATGGGTCTGGAGCGGAGCAAGGCCCGCAAGTATGTCGAGGATGTAGATGAGGACAGGCGACGCTGGACCAAGTCGATGTACGGCGTATCGGCAGAGGAGGTGGTCAACTACGAC
>JASFTY010000175.1:0-7934 GCA_050050535.1 Gemmatimonadales bacterium
GGTCCCGGGTCGGGAGGTGACTCTCGACTCCGCCGTTGCAGCGGTCATCGAATACGAGACCCGACTACTCTGGCAAGACGCGGTCGCTCAGCTTCCGGCGGGCGAGCGGGGTCTCGAGATGAGCATCGAGCGCGACGATGTGCGGGCGTTCGGGCCCGATCTCGTCGTGGTACAGCGTCACCCTGTCATAAACGATGAAGACCGTCGCGGATCGTTCTTCCTCGTCTACTCGCACCTGGCCGGCTACGTCCTCCACGGGACGTTCGGCCATCCCAAGTGGCATCCCGATGCCACGCTCACTGCGATCCAGCCGTATTTCTACTTCCGCATCGAGGGTGACGACCGCCTCTATGCCCTGGCGGCCAGGTCCGCCGCCTGGGAGTATTCCGACTGGGTGATCCTCGACGTGCAGACCGGCGCGGCCGTTCTCGAAGCCTACTGAGACAGTGGAAACCGGCGTGCACCCGCTTAGCGGCTGCGAGTCCAGATCACGATGACGCCGCAGCCTGCGGTGCTGCCGCCGAACCTGGCGGGAACCGACGCGGCGCTCTTGTAGACCTCGACCGCCTCGACCTCGTGTGGCAGGACGAACTCGTCGATGGCGGTTGCGCCGTCCAGGATCAGTATGCCGTCCACGTAGACGGCCGGCGGGCAGGGCGACAGATTCCTTCCATCCATGAAGCGCGCCTGGTGGCGAAAGATCGGCGCATATTGACCGGGCGCCACCTGGATCAGCCGCGCACCGGGAAGGTCCCCGATCATCTGACTGATGCGGACCGGTTGCCGGGTCTCGAGAGCCTCTCGCGTGATGAAGTCACCCCAACCGCGGTCCATGCGCGAGTAGAAGCCGTGCATCTTGGGGGGCAACGGCCGGCGCTCTACGACTACGGTCAGCGGCTCCAACTCGATCGGGCGCATCGCCATCCGGACGTCGACGCTGATCAACTCGCCGCCTCCCACCGTTACCGTGTCGGTCCGTGTCCCATACGCCAGGTGTTCGAGCACCAGCTCGTGACTCCCGGGATCGACGAGCGGGAACACGAAGTGACCTTCCATGTCGGTGAGCCGCTGCAACCCGAGCGCCTCGATTCGTACGTTCACTGCCTCGATCGGTTCGAGCGTCTGGGCGTCGAGGACGCGGCCGACGAGCCGCGTCGGTCCACTCACCCCCGACTCGACCACACGCGTCACGATCGCCTCCTCCGAGACCAGCCTGACCCAGAGATCGCGCCGCTGGAAGCGGCCCGACTCCGGCGACCGCAGGCTGACCTCGCGGCCCGCATGCCCCACCGCGTTCGCCTCCAGCGTCACTTGAACGCCCGGCGGAAGCCGACAGAAGCGATAGCGTCCCCGCTCGTCCGCCCGCACGCGCAGAGTCTGCGACCAGTGCGCCGCCACTCGGGCGCCCGGTATCGGCACCCCGCTGACCGAGTCGCGCACCACGCCGGCCAGAGCTGCGACGTCCTCGGGCTGGCCCGGGCAGACCGCCGCCACGGCATCGGGCGATCCGGGCAGCGGCAACTCCACTTCCGTCGCGCTCCCCCGCGTCACCCGGATCGGTCGCGGCTCCGACGCGATCCCCAACTCCTCGAGTTCGGGATGAGTCACCGTCGCACCGTAAGTCCCCTCGAGTAACCCTTCGATCCGGAACCGGCCCTGCGCATCCGTGGTATCGGCGTATCCCGTGCCTGCCAGATGCACGTGCGCACCCGCGAACGGCGACCCACCAGCCCGATCCACGACGGTGCCGACGAGCACCGCCGGCGGCTCCTCCGCCAGGAGCGTGCCCTCCGGCGTGTAAGCCGCCGTCACTTCGACGCCTACCTCGCGGATCGCCACCGCTTCCGCGTCTTCGGCGTCGGTTAGCACCGGCAGCCTGATCTGCCAGCTGCCGATGATCCACTCGCCCGTCGACAGCCGCCAGAAATCGATCCAGCCGCCCGGCTCGGCGGTCGTCACAGCGCGAGGCAGCGACGTGTACCGAAACTCCAGGCGTCGCAGCTCCGCCCTCCCGCGGTCCACCCACAGCACTCCCCTCAAGTCCGGCAGTCCGCGTTCCGCGATGGGCTCGAAGGCGAGGCCGACCCACGCGTCGCCCCCGGGGCCCTCGCCGGACCGCACCGAGTAGCAGTGGGTCTCGCGGAAGCTCTGGGACAGGAGCACCTGCGGATCGGGCGCCCAGTACACATCCTCTCCGCCGGCCTCCTCCCGCACGTAGCCGTCCGCGGCGAGGTCCGAGGCCGGCAGGCTCACCAGCGTCCGGGCACCGCTCTGCAGCCACGAGTCGGCGTCCAGCATCCCGACCTGCCGGCTCTCCAACTCGAGATCCCGGAGGTAGCGCGCTACTTCGAGCCGCAGCGGTGCCCACTCGCCCGTCCACGCCGCCATCGCCAGCGCCTTCCGTACTTCCTGCCACAGCCGGGATGTGTCGAACGCGCCCTCGGGGCCGACCACGCACCCCGCCTCCTCAGCCGGCCCCAGCCACGACAGATCCACCGGCTGCTCTGGAACCTCGAGGCTATAGGACAGCGAGTCGCCCGCCGCCAGCTCGAGCACCGGCGTCAGCAGGGTTTGGTGTCCGATCCGCTCGACTCGAATCCGGTACTGCCCCGGTACCGGGGCTGCCAGAAGAAACGCGCCCCCGCCGTCGCTCAGGTAGACGTCGAGCTCGCCGCCCTGCCCGTCCAGTAGAGCGACAAGCGCACCCGCTATGGGAGCACCCGCTTCGTCCGCCAGTTCCCCGATGATCGTCTGCGAGTAGAGGGGTTCCCAGCCCAGCGGGAGGGTCAGGAAGGCGTAACAGAGAGCCAGGACTTTGCGCATAGGCACGCTCCCCGCGCCGCACGGTACCCATTCAACTCGTAACCCAGGAGGCCAACCGTCACGAGCTCTCAGGTTGTCAATCTAACTCTAGCGCCCCTCGCCGGGCTGGCAAGTGCACCGACGGGCGATGAGGCCGCCGACGGTGCTGTCGCTATTCCTTATCGATCGCGGTTGCCGCGACTCACCGCCCGCGACATACTTGAGAAACAACGATGCGTTGAGCAGGCCTTGCCGTAGAGTCCCGCTGGTAGGGGAGACCCAGCCGTGGTCGTAGCCCCCTCGCTACACTCGCCCGGGCGCGGCGCAATAGCACCGTCTGCGCGCCGTGTCACAGCGTCCAGCTACAGCTCGCTTGACTCGTACTTGACCGGACTCGGCTACGGTAGGAGCCAGATGCCGCAGCGAGCGCGTCACGGTTGAACGGGCGCCGTCCGTGGGTCGAGCGGCTCCTCAGAGGTGGTGACGAATGAAAGCACTCGTTCTCGGATGTGGAGAGATGGGCCGAGTCGCGATTGGCGACCTGGTAACCCACGGTGTGTTCACCGAGGTCGTGGTCGCGTCGCGCCGCCTAGCGCGGGCCGAGGGCTTTCTGACCGAGTTGCCTTCGAGCAAGACCCGAACGGCAGCCGTCGAGGTCGATGTCCGCGACACCAATGCGTTGACTCGGCTGATGAAGGGGTGTGACGTCGTCTGCAACATGGCCGGCCCCAACTATCTGAACGCCGTACCGGTCGCACAGGCGGCCATCGCAGCAGGTGTCTCGATGGTCGATGTCTCCGACGACTGGGCGGCCACGCTCGAGATCCTGGACCTCCACGACGAGGCGAAGAAGGCGGGCGTCACCGTGATCGTTGGGCTCGGCGCCAGCCCCGGCGTCACCAACGTCTTGGCGCGCAAGGGCGCGGACATACTGGATCGGACCGACGAAGTGCACACCGCCTGGATCATGCGGGGCTCCGACCTCGGCGGTCCGGCGCTCTGCGCGCACCTCTTGTATTCGCTTCCCGATCGGGCGTTCGTCTTCCAGCACGGCAAGATGCACGAGGTCCGGCCGTTCGTGGACGGCAAGGAAGTCCTCGAATTCGCCGGCCTCGGTGATGTGGAGGTCATGCACATCGGCCATCCGGAGCCGTTCACGCTTTCTAGGTTCATCGAGGGCGTTACGTACGCCGACGACAAGGCGACTTTCCTGCCTGCGAAGGTCAACGAGATGATCGTGACTCTGGGCCAAATCGCCCACTCCGGCCTCTCGGTGTGTGTGGACGGTCGATCCATTGAGCCGATCGACTTCGCTGCCAACTACCTCTACGAGACGAGCAAGCGCCGGATGGCCGACGTCTCAACGGTCGGCTCGCTTCGCACAGAGGTACGCGGCGAGCTCGACGGCAAACGGACACGGATCATCTACTCGGCAGCCGGTCGGATCGGGATCGGCACCGGCGTTCCGGCTGCCATCGGTGCACAGCTCCTGGCCATCGGCAAGATCAACAAGCCGGGCGTGTACCCACCGGAGGCCTGCGTCGAGCCCGACTGGTTCCTGGCGGCCGTAGCGGCACGGCGTATCGGCGATGTGGAGGAGCGGATCATACAGGAATGACCGTTTCCCCCCCGCCCCCCTTCAGCAACGGTGGCAGCTGGCGGTGCGTATGCAGCGCTCTGTGGTCAAGAAAGGAAATTCTGCAATGACACCCACCGGTAGCGACGGCCCACAGTCCCTCGTGGGGCAGCTGAAGCCCGATCCCCGACGTCTCTTCCGTCTGCCCTGGACGGCATCCGACAATGCGATGACATGGCTGGAGCCGACCCAGAGGTGCAACATCACGTGCGATGCCTGTTTCGTCGAGAATCGTGCGGACAGCGAGAAGAGTCTCGATCAGATTCGTTACGAGCTCGAGTTCTTGCTGCGTTGCCGCCGCTGCGACGCCATGCTGATCGCCGGCGGCGAGCCGCTGACCCATCCGCGGATCGTCGACATCGTAAGCCTCGTGAAAGCGGCGGGCGTCAAACCGGTGCTGATCACGAACGGAGTCGCACTCGACCGCTCGCTCGTCCGGGAGCTGAAAGACGCAGGTGCGCACGGCTTCACCCTCCACGTCGACAGCCACCAGAATCGGCCCGGTTGGATCGGGAAGAGCGAGAGCGAGCTGAACGAGCTGAGGCGCCACTATGCCGACCTCCTGTACGACGAGGGTGGGCTGACGTGTGCGTTCAATACGACGATCTTTCCCGACACCCTGGCAGCCGTGCCCGACATAGTCGAGTGGGCCGTAGGTGTGCCCGAGCGGGTCCACGTTCTGACCCTGATCTGTGTTCGGATGGTGGAGCCCGGCGCGCCGTACGACTACTACGTCGGCGATCAGCAGGTCGATATCGGCCTGACCCCCTACGTCGGTTCGGAGAGGTACGAGAACCTGATGGCCGATGACATCTACCGCGAGATCAAGAAGGTGCTACCGAACTTCGAGTTCTGCTCGTATCTGGGAGGTACGGTGAACCCGCAGGCGCTCAAGTGGGCCGTGGGCTGCCGGATCGGCACGGGCGCACGGTCGTTCGGTCATATGGGTCCGCGCAGCATGGAAATCCTGCAGAACGCCTATCATGCGGTTCACAACCGCTATCTAGCTTTCAGCAAGCCGCGAACCACCAGGTCGGGCAGGGCGGCGCTGATCCTGGGTATCGTTGATCCCGACATACGACGCGCTGCCCGCAGGTTCCTGGGCTCGGTCCTGCGCAATCCACTGAACCTGTTCCGCCGCGTGCACATACAGGGGATTTCCGTCGTGCAACCGGTGGACGTGTGGCCGACGGGCGAATGTGACACCTGCGACGGATGTCCCAACGCTACCTTCTGGCAGGACAGGCTCGTATCGGCTTGCCGCGCCGAGGAGTATCGCATGTTCGGCGGGCCCGTCCGCTTGGTCCCACGCCAGGGGCCCGTCAACTGACAGCCCCATGAGTACTGTGTCTGCACCCGCTGAGGACGAGTCGGTCGTAGCCGCAGGACCGACCACAAAGCTGGGCTGGCGCAGCCGCCTCACAGCGATCGCGGCGGTCATCCTGTTGCACGCCGGCTGCTACTACGTCGTCAACCTGATCAACAGCTGGCGAGCGCTCTCGACGTTCGTCGACCTCGAGATCGCGCTCGATCGCTGGATACCCTTTCTCGGGTGGACCTGGACGATCTACTACTTCGGCGACCTGTACATCGTCTTCTGGGGAGCGTTCGTCGTCTGGCGGATGCCGAGACACTGCTTCCGACGAGCCATCCTCACCTACGCCGGCATGATCGTCGTGGGGGCGGCCATCCAGCTCGCCCTGCCAGCCAGCGCACCCTGGCCAGCGACGCTCAGCGATGCCCAGCGCTGGGTGCACGACCTCATCGCCATGCGCCCGTACGCCTGCCTGCCGTCGATGCACGTCGCACTGGCGGTGTTGCCGGCCGCCCTCAGTCTTACCGTGCTCGACCAGCGCTGGCTCAAGATACTGTCCGTTGGCCTCGCGGCTCTGATCACCCTGTCCACGGTCACGCTGAAGGAGCACTTCGTGCTCGATGCCGCAGCCGGCGTACTGCTGGCCCTCGGCGCCTACCTCTATTGGCTGGTCGGCGTCGGGATCAGCCGTCGGCCCGGCGAGGGGAGGCCGTATGCCGGTCCGAAGGGATGAGCTGTATCGTCTGCCCTGGTCGAAGGTCGACAACGCTGGCGGCTGGGTGGAGGTCACCGATGCGTGTGATCTCTGGTGCCCGGGATGCTACCGACACCGCCTCTCGGGCCATCGATCGCTAGCCGAGGTCAAAGAAGAGATCCTCACGATAAGCCGCCTCACCAATTGCGACCGGATCGCGATCGCCGGCGGTGAACCGCTGTTGTACCCGCATATCGTCGAAGTCGTCGAGTCCATTGCGCAGCAGCGGCTCAAGCCGGTGCTCCTGACCAATGGAGTACGCTTGACGTTGGATCTCGCACGCGACCTTCGCGAGGCCGGCTTGGCCAAGTACCACTTCCATGTCGACAGCGGTATGCGGCGCCCGGACTGGACCGGCAAGAACGAGGCGGAATTGAACGAGTTGCGTCAGCACTTCGCCGACCTGGTCTGGGAGGTCGGCGGCGTACAGTGCGGTTTCAACATCACCGTGTTCCGGTCGACCCTGCAGTACCTGCCCGACATCCTCGATTGGTGCCGCCGCAACATCCACAAGGTCCAACACGTCTCGTTGATCGCATTCCGCGCGATCCCGCTGACCGAGCGCCTCGGCTACCAGGTCCGCGGCGAACCCGTCGATCTCCGAAGTCTCCAGCACACCAGCGAGGACACAAGTGAGATCGACATGTCGACCGACGAGATGTTCGCGGTGCTGGAGCGCCACGACGCGAGCTTCAGGCCCTCTGCCTACCTGTCCGGAACAAGCGCGCCCGAGACCTACAAGTTCCTCGTCACGCTCCAGGTGGGCTCGGCAGCCGGATTCTACGGATACCTCGGCGCCCGGACCGCCGAATGCGTCCAGGTCGCGCACCACATGTTCACGGGCCGCTACTGTGCTTTCCTGCGCAACCCCAAGGTCGGCCGCAAGCTCTTCATCATGTCGATGGTCGATCGGAGTGTGAGAGACACCGCCCGACGCTTCCTCAAGTCGGTCCTCGGAAACCCGCTGCGTCTGTTCGACAGCCTGTACGTTCAATCCGTCTCACTGCAGCAGCCGAACGAGATCGTCGATGGCCGGGCCAACCTCTGCGACGGCTGCCTCAACATGATGATGTACGGGGACCGGTTGATCCCATCCTGCCGGCTCGATGAATACCGTCTTTTCGGCGACGCGATGGATCCCGTGTTGCAGGCGAGCGGGAGGACGAAGTCATATGCCTAAGATTCTGCTGACTACCGTACACCGCCCCATGGGTGTGGCCGGCCCCACCTGCACACCCAATATCCAGGCGGAGATGTATCATGCCCAGGTGACGCGCGCCCAGGACATCTTCAGCATTCGCTCCGCCTGCAACGGGTGGGGACTGCAGTTCATAGCCGCCAACCTCGGTGCCGAGACGACGGTGCTGCACTACCCGACGAAGAGGAGGTTCATCGCAGAGCTGCGAAAGAACTACGACTATGTGGGT
>JASFTY010000176.1:0-7804 GCA_050050535.1 Gemmatimonadales bacterium
CCTGTCGGCCCATGTCATTCACCGAGCTGCTGGGTCTGGAGATCTTCCCGGAGGACGTCGGTGGGGTATGGGAACGTGATGGGAGCCCGACCTCGGCGTTCGCGCCGCGCGGGTACATTCATGCGGTGTACGACAAGCGAGGCGAGTTTTGCCTGTTCAAGGTCTGGGTCATCGACAAGTGCGACGCGGCGAACGCCGAGGGCTGGTTGAGCAAGCTGCGCAGCGGTGAGCACACGGGCGAGTCGGTGGCGCCGTTTCCGCCGGATGTGGCGGAGAGTCGGGAGTACTACGCGGGTTTCGCGGAGGGACCGGCCAGCATCAGGAACATGCCGGTGTACGAGCGGGCCGAGAGCGACGACGCCGGTAATATCCTCTACGCTGTGTACTTCAGGTCGGGCAGGTTCGTGGTCGGAGGTGAGAACACGTTCTGTGGGCTGAAGGACATACGAGCGGTGCGCCGCGAGTTCATGCCGATCCTGGAGAGCTTGAGCCTGGGCGTCGGATGACCGGCGAACGGACGCAATCGAGGGCTGAGCCGGTGGGCTAGGCGGCTCGGTCGAGAGCGTCGGCCAGGCGAACGTAGTCGGCGACGGGGAGCGCGTCCGGCCTCGTGGCCGGGTCGATGCCGAGCGGCTCGAGGAGGGCGGTAAGCGCTTCGCCGGAGAGCGAGTATTCCGCTGCCTG
This sequence comes from Gemmatimonadales bacterium, assembly GCA_050050535.1. Classification (GTDB taxonomy): domain Bacteria; phylum Gemmatimonadota; class Gemmatimonadetes; order Palauibacterales; family KS3-K002. The sequence continues at coordinate 685 of JASFTY010000176.1, forward strand.
CCTGAGCACATTCTGCAGCTGTTTTCGTCGGCGCTGGAAGGCGGCGCGGGTGAGTGTACGCAGGGCGGCTTCCTGCTCGAGCGTCAAGGGGGGCGGTGAGCGGGGCACGATGCGAACGCACATCGAGTCGACATCGGGCCGCGGGCGGAAGGCGGCGCGATTGATCGTGAAGAGCGGCTCGACCCGCGCCACCGCCTGCACCCCCACGGTAAGTGCACCGTACTCCTTGGTGCCGGGCCTAGCCGCCAGCCGCAGGGCGACCTCTTTCTGCACGGTCAGCACGATGAGGGTCGGTCGCGGCCGCCGGTCCAGCAGGTGGAAGATGATCGGCGTGGTGATGCCGTACGGTATGTTGCCGATCACCTTGAGCGGCAGGTCGCCAGCGATCTCGGAGATCGAGAGGTCGAGCGCATCGCCGTGGATGACGTCGACATCTTCTCTCGACCGATAGAGCTCCTGCAACTCGGCGGCGAGCTCATCGTCGAGCTCGATTAGCGTCAGCCGGCCGACAGAGTGCGCTAGGTGTTGGGTCAGCGCACCTTTACCGGGCCCGATCTCCAGCACCCGATCCTCGGGCCGCGGCTCAATCGCCGCGATGATTCTCCGCTGCAGTCCGGGATCGACGAGGAAGTTCTGGCTCAGCGACTTCTTCGCCCTGTGACCGCTGGCGCTCACACAGACCTCTCGAGCCGCAAGACGAACGCAGTCTGATCGTCGGGCGCCTCCCCGCCCTGTTCCTGACGCGCCTCGAAGATGGCATCGACGATCTCGGGCGCCGGCGCTGTCCGATGCGTCTCAATCGCCTCGAGCACAGCGCTCTCCGTGGTGCGGAGCGACGGGTTCGTGAGGCCATCGGTGAACAGGCAGAGCAGATCGCCGGGTTGCCAGGGCACGGAGGCCTCATCGTAGCCGCCGAAATCGGCGAGACCGAGTGGCGGGCTGGTGGCCGTGAGCCGCTGCGCCGGCCCGTCGCCGTGGATCCGGAAGGCGTGGGCGTGGCCGGCATTGGCGTAGGTCATCATCCTGCGCGCCGGATCGATCACACCATAGAACACCGTCATGAACATCTCGGTGCTCTCGAGCTTCTGGATCAGCGCGCCGTGGATCGCTCTCAACAGGTCGCCGGGCGAGCTGGTCTCGCGGGCGTAGATGCCCATCACGCTCAAGGAGAGCGCCATGATCAGCGAGGCACCGAACCCGTGCGACGTGACATCGCCCAGCATCGCCCCGATCTTGCCGTCGGGCAGCTTGAACAGCTGATAGAAGTCGCCGCCGACCGGCCGGGCGGGCACGCAGCGGGCAGCGACGTCGGCGACTTCATCGAACAGGCTCAGGTCCGGCAGCAGCTTCATCTGCAAATCATAAGCGAGCTCCAGCTCACCGATAACCCGCTCGCGTGCGAGGATCTCCTCCAACAGCCGCAGGTTCTCGAGCGCGCTGCCGATCTGCCGCGCCAACGTCATCAACAGCCGTGCTTCGCCGAAACCCGACACGAGGGCGCCCGAGCGGCGGCCCACCAGGTTGAGCACCCCTACCGGGCGACTGCTGCCGTGCGGGCTCGTGTAGGTGACGGGGACGGCGACCCAGGGCTCGGGCCTATCACCGAAGCGTGCCGCCAGTTCGGGCGGCAGGGCGTCGAGCTCATCCAGCCGCACGGTGCGGTTCTCGCGAAAGGCGAGCGCCGAGACAGAGACGGGCGAGGAGACCGACACACGGTTCACCGGGCGGCTCGACGGCCCCTCGGAGGCGGCGAGCACCAGCGACTCGGTCTCCGGCTCATATATCCAGAGCGATGCACGCTCGGCCCCGGTAACGCGCAGAACGCCTTTGAGGATCTGCGAAGTCGCGTCCTCCAGCCGGGTGACGGCGCCCAGCGTCTCGGTGATGCTGTGGAGCAGTTCGATCTCTTCCTGTCGCTCCGCCAGGTCCCTGCGGCTTTCGGCCAGGCGCATCTCGTAGGAGAGCGCCTCATCGAGGAGATCGCGGGTGAATTCGGCCCAGCGCTCGGAGCACTCATCGTCGGCGGGGCGCACCTGAACGGCGTATCTGATGCCCGGAGTGCGTAGCCAGCGGAGGACGCCGTCCGGCTTGGCGAGCATTTCGCCTTCGGGCGCGATGTGCTCGAGCGAGCCGTCGAGGTTCTCGGTCCAGAGGTGGAGGTCGGCGTCGGTGCCGAGGCGGACGCGCTCGACGAGTCCGATGAGTGCCTCGGCATCGCTGCTGACGGGGCGGATCGATTCGCCGACGACAGTCGCCTCCCAATCACTCTTGAGCGTAATGGTGACGGAATTGCCGAGCTCGTTGAAGGCGACGTCGTCGGCGAGCTGTGTGAGCAGGAAGAGTCCGCGGCCGCCGGGCGCCTCGATCGCCTCGATGCTCGTCGGGTCGGGTAGGCGGCTGTGATCGAAGCCGGACCCTTCATCGGTCACCTGCACCTTGCACGTCCAGGCGTCAACGCTGGCACGCAGTCTGACGATCTTGCTGCGGTCGCCCCGGTTCCCGTACTGGATCGCATTGGAGAGCGCCTCGGAAAGCGCGATCCGCAGATTCACGAGCTTGCGCGGCCCGTAGCTGCGATAATCGCGGCAGCACCCGGCGAGCAATCTGACGGCATGCTCGATAATGCTGAGGTCGCTCGGTAGCTCGAGGTTGATCTCGTTCGACATGTAGCGATCGAGCTCGCCGGGCTTGACGCCTGGCGGCCGACCGATACCCTCGAGCTTCCTGCCAAGCTGCTCGGAAGTTACCGGCAGCGAGAGGCAATCGTGGCAGCCGGCCTTCAGAGCATAGGCGACGTCGCGAATGTTCGAGTCGTCCGGGTCGGCGACGGCCCATAGGGCGGAGCGCGGGAAGAGCTGGGCCAGCGACGTCCACTGCTCCGCCGTCGGCCTGAGGGCTATGTCGGTGAGCACGAGGGTTGGGCGCGCATCGGCGTGGGCCTCGATGTGATCGAGGGCCGAGATGACAGAGGCTGCCAAGCCGAGCCCTTCTACCGCCTCCGTCAGCGCCGTGGCCAGGTCGGGCTGTTGGGTGACGATGAGGGCGGAACCGCTTCCTGCCTGCCGCCCGCGCATGATCGGATCAGAAGTTCTCGAGCGCCTGATCCCGGGAATCGGCGATGAGGAAGAGTGTGTCCAGCTTCGTCAGTTCGAAGAGCGTACGGAGGTCCTCGTTCAGATTCGACAGTCGCATCTCACCGCCCTTCTCGCGGATCTTCTTCGAGAGGCCGACGAGCACGCCGAGTCCCGAGGAATCGATGTACGCCGTGTCGCTGAAGTCGATGAGGAACTTCCGCGAGCCCCTGTCCAGCAGGCCGAGCACGTTGTCCTTGAGCTCCTGGCGATTGCCGACGATCAGCTGGCCCGTCACTTCGACGATGGTGATGTCGCTTTGCTGCTGGATCTCGAAGTTCATCACACCCCCTGTTCTCTTGTTGGGAATTCTAGAATCCATGATCAACAGATTAATCGAACAATAGACTACTCGAATTGCGATTTGCTGTCACGCAAGCTGGTTCCCAATTCGAATGCTCATTCGCTCTATTAGTCGATTAGTCATGGATTCCCGAATTCCCCTGCAGAATTCCCGTCCAGGATTGCCCTCTCATACTAGCCGCACAAGCCGCCTGGCCTGGCCGTCGCCATCAGTGCCGTGAAGCAGGCGACCGTGGCGATCATCTCGGGTTCCAACCCCTCGACGGGTCATTGCACGGCTTGGCCAGGCCGTGGAGGACCGCGCTCCCGGCGGAGAAGCCGGCAAGTCGCTCTACCGGCTGGTAGGCGCCGCCAGCGGCCCCCAGTTCTGGAAAGATTAGCACGTTCGCGTGACCGGCGACAGGACTATCGGGCGCCCTCCACTGGCCGACGTGGCAGATGAGCGCGGCATCGGGGTCCGGGACGACGTGGCCGCCGGATTCCGGGGCGCGTCCAGCGAGCTTCTGAAGAGACATATGCGGGCTAGGGGCCGAGTCTCTCCTCGAGGCGTCGCAGAATGGGCGCTGATACGAAGCGCGAGACGTCGCCGCCCAGGGAAGCGACCTCGCGAACGAGCGAGGCGCTGAGGAACGTGTACTTGCCGGCCGGCGCCATGAACACCATCTCGAGATCGGGCCAGAGACTGCGATTCATCAGTGCCATCTGAAACTCGTACTCGAAATCGCTGACAGCGCGCAGGCCGCGCACGACGATATGCGCGTCGATCTTCCTGCAGAAATCGACGAGCAGGCCCGAGAACTGGGTCACCTGCGCGCGCGGTTCGTCGGCGAAGCATTCCTCGATCATCGCCACCCGATCTTCGACGGAGAAGAGCCGGTCTTTTTGCTGCGTCGCCGTCACGGCCACAGCGATGATCAAGTTGTCGGCGAACCTGAGGCAGCGACGCGCGATATCCTCGTGTCCCAGAGTCAACGGGTCGAACGAACCCGGGTAAACGACGACGCTCGAGTCGGCCATGTTCATTCCTCCTCCAGATCGCCGGCGGTGATGAAGGTGACGGCCGTGTCACCGTAGCGCCGTTCGACGGCGCCGGTCGGCGAGCCGGGCGCTTCACCCAGCGCGTGCTCGACCGACAGGCTGAGCGCGAAGGGGCTCCGCCGGTAGCTTTCTATCAGGCGTTCCGCCAGTCGCTGGCCGTAGGGCGGGTCGGCGACGGCGATATCGAAAGTGCCGGGCGTCACGCCATCAAGGTAGGCGAAAACGTCGGCGACGACGATGGTAACGATTTCCTCGGCCTCGAGCGCCGCGACGTTGGCTCGCAGGCAGTTCAGCACGCGTGCGTCCGATTCGACTAGCGTGGCGTGGCGTGCGCCGCGTGAGAGTGCCTCGAGGCCGAGGGCGCCGGTTCCGGCGAACAGGTCGAGGACGGCGGCGTCTTCGAGCGCCGGGCCCAGCACGTTCATCCACGCTTCGCGGACGCGCTCGGAGGTCGGCCGTATCGCTCCTCCGCGCGGCACTTTCAAGCGGCGGCCCCGCCAGCGCCCGGCTACGATTCTGAGCTCGCCCAAGCCACCTCACTCGGCCGGACGTCGAGTACCTGGGCCTGAACGTACTCGATGCCCTGCCACTGGCGCACGCCGATCTGGAAGGCCAGGTCGACGCGGGACGATTCGTTCAGCCACTCCATCTCAGCGGCCTGGCCGAAGGCGATGGCCTCCGGCGTCGCGCCGTCTCCCACATCGATCCGCAGACGCAGGTGATCGTTACCGACGACCTCGGGCGCCCCGCGCAGAGCGACGTCGCGGGCCAGGAAGACCGGTTTCGGGTTACCCTGGCCGTACGGCCCGAAGTGCTTGAGAAAGCGCCAGAGCTCGGCGGAGACTTCGGTCAGCGTGAGCTCGTGGTCGACGCGCAGGGTCGGCACCAGGTCCTGGGGCGTCAGCCAGTCGTGGGCCACGGCGTTCAGCGAGTCCCTGAACGCGTCGACTGCGTCGGCGCGGATCTGCACCCCGGCGGCGGCGCGGTGGCCGCCGAACTGCAGGAGGTGGGGCTCACAGGCCTGCAGGGCATCATAGAGATGGAAGCCGGGGATCGAGCGTCCGGAGCCGCGACCGCGATCACCGTCGAGGGCGATGAGCACAGTGGGGCGATAGTACCGCTCGACGATTCGGGAGGCGACGATCCCGATCACTCCCGGATGCCAATTCAGCGAGGCCAGCACGATGGCACGATCAGATTCCGGGTCGAAGCTCTCCTCGAGCATCCCGAGCGCCTCTTCCAGGGTGGCGCGATCCACTTCCTGCCGACGACGGTTCTCCGCCTCCAGGACATCGGCGGCCGCCGCCGCCTCGGCCTCATCTGCCGTGAGCAAGAGTCGCACGCCTCGCATCGCTTCGCCCATTCGACCGACGGCGTTGATGCGCGGCCCGATGACGAAGGCGACCTGGCCGGCGCTCATCGGGCGACCCGCCTCGAGGCCGGAAACGCGAAGCAACGCCCTGAGCCCGGGGTTCGGCGTACGCTCCAGGACCCTGAGCCCAAAGCGGGCGAGGATGCGGTTCTCACCGGTCAAGGGAACGAGGTCGGCGATCGTTGGGATGCCGACCAGGTCCAGGTACTTGAAGAGGTCCCCGACGACGCGGCCACGTCGCTCGAACAGCGCCTGCAGCAGCTTGAAGGCGACACCGGCCCCGCAGAGCACGCGTTCGGGATAGTCGCTGTCCTCCCGGTGCGGGTTCAGCACGGCGACCGCCGGCGGCAGCTCGGCAGGCGGCGTATGGTGGTCCGACACCACGACATCGACCCCAGCGTCGCCTGCGGCAACCACCGTCTCGTGTGCCGCGATCCCGCAGTCGCAGGTGACGACGAGGCTACATTTATGCTCCAGCGCCGCGCCCAGTCCGGCGGGCCCGAAGTCGTAGCCGTGCTCGAGGCGGTTGGGCACGAACGGCTCGACGCGTGCGCCGAGCTCGCGGAGCGCCCGGGTGAGGAGGGTCGTACCGCAGACGCCGTCGACGTCGTAATCGCCGTGAACGAGGATCGACTCACCGCGATCGATTGCCGACGAGATGCGATCGACCGCCGATTCCATATCGGGCAAACTCCAGGGATCGTGCAGGCCCTCGAGTCGCGGCCGCAGGAAGGCCTTCGCTGTGGCGGGGTCGGCGTAGCCGCGACGCACCAGGATAGCGGCGATCGCATCGGGAAGCTCGAGCTCGGCGACGAGCGTTGCGACGGCCGTCGGCTCGACGTCCCCTGGCCGGCCGAGATTGGACCTCACCACACCACCACCTCCTCAACGACTACAGTAACGGGGGGCACCGACTCTCCAATTCGTAGCCACTACGGCGCACGCTTCATATTCTCGGGGTAGAGAATGACCCCGCAGCCCTCGCAGCAGACGATCACCTCCAGCCCTCTTATCTGCATCTCCTGCTGGATGGTCACCGAGGTGAAGCAATTGCCGCAGACGCCTTCACCGATGAGCGGGGCGAGTGCTACTTCCTGTCGTCCGCCGCGGATCCGCTGATAGAGCGCCAGCACGCTCTGGTCGAGTCGTATCGCGATATTGTGGCGGCGGTCGCGCTTGATGGCCAGTTCGGTCTCGAGGTGGGCTCGCCTTTTCTCCACCTCTTCACCCATCGGCGCCACTTCGGCTTCCGCGACGTCGTACTCGTCCTGCAGGG
>JASFTY010000177.1:0-7788 GCA_050050535.1 Gemmatimonadales bacterium
ATCCAACTTCATATTCCGCCGTTAAACTATCGAACTTCTCTCCCCCCCCTTCCCTCACCGGGAAAACCGCAGGGCACTGTGAGCCAGCCTGCGGGGTATCATATACATGTAGGACTTTCCCCTGGCGGTTCTTGGAGGGGACCCCAATGGCCAAGGAGCTGAGGTGCCGCGACCTTGGCATCGAGTGTAATCAGGTGATCCGGGCCGAGACCCAGGAACAGCTGATCGAGAAGGTCGTGGAGCACGTGCTGGCGGTTCACGGCTTCGACCCGATCCAGGCGGGCATGCTCGAGGAGCTCGAGGCCGCGATCTACACGGTCCAGACTTCCTGACTGCGCGGCGGGTTCTGGTGGGCTAGGTTCGGCCGCGCGGCGGCCCGCCCGGGGGCGGGTACTGTGGTACCATCAGGGGCCGGGCGTGGGCTGGGCACACAGGAGCGTGAACGCCAAAGCCACCGCGAGTACGATCAAGACCCGCACCAGAATTCTCATCGCACCAACCCTCGACGGGTTCGGAGACGGCTGGGCCACGTGAGAAAGCTATTCGATGGCCGGCCGCTCGGCTAGCCGACCAGAGGCCGGGCGACGATTCCTGGCCATAACGCCATGATTTGCCTAGATTTGAGGCGGCCGATCGAAGCTCCCGCCTGAGCTGAGCCGGTCCGGAGTGGGTGAGGGACGTGATGAGGGGCTGTGACCCGGCGTAGGCGCCGCTTCAGAGATCCCGACCAATTCGATCTGTTCGAGCCGCCGCACGAGCGCTGCGAGGACGGGCGCGGTCCGTACCTGCAGTTCCTAATAGCGCCGCCCACGGAACTGGGCGGGCCAGAACCGTGGGCGGCCGGGTTCGGATCTCGTGTCTCTGCTAGCGACAGGCCGTCGCTTCGATCTGCTGAATCATGCCTGCTGGGAAGACATGGATAGCACCGTGGATGTCCTCCAGCTGCAGGTTGCCGTGCTGATCTAGCTCCGCCCACAGCGCTATATAGAGCTCACCGGGATTACGCGCGTTGTAGTAACTCGGATCGATCTTGACGGTGTAGTCGACGCCGTCGGTGGTGCGGATCCAGAGCGCCACACAGCTACTGCTGTCGAAGCTGTAGTCGGCCGGGTACGCATCGACCGCCCTGTCCCACGTCGCCAGGCTCGCGCACCGGCCATCCCACCAGCTGTAGCGGTAGTAGTAGTGGTGGTGCGCGATGTACGGGTTACCGAGTACGATGGCGAAGTGCCAGCGCCCCTGATAGAACCCGAACCCGCCGAAGTGATACCCGTAGATCAGGTGCGGGCCGTACCAGCGACGGTGCCAGTAGTAGTACCCGTCGGTGTACCCAACGTAGAAGCCGCGACCGTAGCCGTGGTGGTACCCCCACGTATACCCGTCCCAGTAGCCGTACCTGTAACCGGTGCCGTAGCCGTACGGATAACCGTAGCCCGCCGGCGGATAGCTGCGCCGGGTCCTGGTCACGCCGGGGTCTTCGCGCCGCGTCTCGACACGGCGACGCAGCACGTTACCCGACGCGTCGCGGCCCGTATCGCCCTCTGTCCGTCGCCGGAAGGTCGATGCGTTATCGTCGATCCTCCGAGTCTGCGTCGCGACATTGATGGCGGGCCGGGTCGCCACCCGACTCTGCGTATTCACCCTGATGGTGTTGCTCGCCTGCGTCGGCTGCTGCGGCTTCGCCCTCACAACATTGCCGCTCTGCGAGGCGCGATTCACCCGCAGGATGACACGCTGGTTCGTGGTCGGCTGCTGCGGCCGCGCCCCGACCACGTTGCTGGTCTGCGCCGCACGATTCACCCGCACCGTGGTACGCGGCGTCGAGGGCGGCTGCTGTGGCCGCGCCCTGACCACGTTGCTACTCTGCGTCGCACGGTTCACCCGCACGGTGGTACGCGCGCTCGTCGGCGGCTGCTGTGGCCGCGTCCTGACCGCCGTGCTGCTCCGCGCCGCACGATTCACCTGTACGCCGACACGGCGGATCGTCGGACTGACCCGCCGCGTGGGAGCCGCCGAGCGAGCCGTGGTCGAGCGAATAATGGTCGAGCGAGTCGTGCTCGGCCGAGCTGCGCTGGGCCGCGACTGCGGCCGCGCGCTCTGAGTTCGTGTACTGACACGCGCCGTGCTCGGACGAGTGGCCCGTCGCGTGACCTTCGACGACTGGGCCGCCGCCGGCGCGGCGCTGGCCAGCACGCACGCAACTCCGAGCATCATCGCGAGTGTGCGGTAACCTCTTAGCATGCTAGCCTCCCTTACTGCGGCACCGTCCGGCCGCGCGCGCTAGGGCGGCCGTAAGATCGCTTACGGTGCGTTGCCGGCCCCGTTTCTTCGATCGTCTGGAGGCCGGGGCCGTTCATACCTCCAGTATATAGGACGAGAAGTGTTTTCACAAAGTCCGAACGTCCACCCATCACGCGCACACCAATCCCGGCTTTCTAGAGAGCACGCATCGTGCCGCGCTCGATAGGCGGATCGGGGCCGGATTCCGGGCCGAAGATGAAGGACAGCCTACGGGCTCGGGCTCGGATGTGTAGCAACGACGCGGCTTTTCGTGTCGGCGCGACACGGCTCCGGCGGCTCACTTGTACCGGATCGCAGCCGGGCTTATCGTGCCGCCATGCGACTCTTCCACCTCTCTCCCGCGCTGCTCGTGCCACTGGCGGTCGCGCTCGAGATCGCGCACGCGCCGCCGGCGCTGGTCTTCCTGGCCAGCGCGCTGGCGATCGTGCCGCTGGCCAGCCTGATGGGGCTGGCGACGGAGGAGCTGGCGGCGCGGACGGGCCCGACGTTCGGCGGTCTGATGAACGCGACGTTGGGCAACGCGGCGGAGCTGATCATCGGGATCTTCGCGTTGAAGGCGGGTTTGATCGACCTGGTCAAGGCATCGCTCACCGGTTCGATCATCGGCAACCTGCTGCTGATCCTGGGGCTGTCGCTTTTCGTCGGCGGGCTGCGGCACCAGACGCAGAGCTTCAACCGGCAGGCGGCGGGGATGAACGTGGCGCTGCTGGCGCTGGCGACGGTAGGGCTGGTGGTCCCGGCGCTGTTCCACTTCACACACCCGCGGGGTGATGCGGCGGTGCTGGCGCACCTGTCGGAGACGGTGGCCGTGGTGCTGATGGTCGTCTACCTGCTCAGTCTGCTCTTCTCGCTGAAGACGCATCGGAAGATGTTCCGTCCCGAGGTCGAGCACGAGGCTCCGAGCTGGTCGCTGCGGCGCGCCCTGACAGCGCTGGTCGTCGCCACCGTACTGGTGGCCTGGCTGTCGGAGATCCTGGTGGGCGTCACCGAGGAGACGATCGCGGCGCTGGGGGTCAGCGAGTTCTTTCTGGGCGTCATCATCATACCGCTGGTCGGCAACGCGGCCGAGCACGGCGCCGCCGTGATGATGGCGGCGAAGAACAAGATGGACTTGTCGTTCGCCGTGGCGGTGGGCTCGAGCACGCAGGTGGCGCTATTCGTCGCTCCGCTTTTGGTCTTCGTCTCGCTGCTGTTCGGCAACCCGATGGACCTGGCCTTTACCGCCTTCGAGGTGGCGGCGGTGGCGCTGGGCGTCGGAGTCGTCACGGTGATCTCGCTGGACGGTGAGTCGAACTGGCTGGAGGGTGCGCAGCTGCTGGCAGTCTACGGGATCCTCGCCGCGGCGTTCTTCTTCTTCTAGGAAGCGATTTCAGGTCGCCCGCGCGGCGCGGGCCGACCGCACGGCCAGGCGGACTACCGGCCTCGCTCGAGGCGGTAGACCAGATCGGTGCTCGTCCCGCGCCCCGTCTCGCCGACAAGGGTCCACTTGCCGGAGAGCAGGTATCGCACGCGGAAGGTGCTGACGTGGTCGAAGATGCCGATGCCCCCGGCGACGTAAAGTCTCGGGGACAAGTACTTGCCCGCGACCAACGAAGCCTCTCTGAAAGTCCGTCCTGCTTCGATCTCGGCCTCCAGGCCGAAGGTCGCCGCGATTCGCCGAGCCAGGAAATTCCCGCCTCTCAGGCCCGACGACGTCGCGGCACGGGTCACGAGGTCTCGCTCGGAGAAGGTCGTTTCGCCGAGCGGGCGACCGAGAATCAGATAGGAGAGAGCGTCGCTCTCCGCCATGGCCGGCTGCGAGAACAGCGTGACCTCCGGCGACCTGAGGGTGCCACGGATCAGTAGGCCGGCGATGATGGTATCCGAGACGACGCGGTAGGCGCGCAAGTCGAGGGCCGGGTTGTCGATGGGGCCGCCGCCGAAGATCAGCCGGCCGGGGTCGACCCTGAGGTCCTGGCCGTAGGCGCGGTACCGGCCATCGACGAGGCTCAACTCGCCGCTTCCCGCCGTCGGCCGGTCAGGCTCCTCGATGGCCAGCAGGCTGCCTGCCAGCCTCGCGGTCAGCCCACGGCCGCGGAAGGAGACTTCATCGCCGAGCGTGATGCGGACCCGTCCGGCCACCGCCAGCTGGCTCGCGGGCGCACCCGTCGCCCCGACGATCACGGCGTCGCGGGAGACAGGCACGGCGGGCTGTGGCAGGTCCCCCAGATCGACCCTGGCCAACGGGATGAAGACATCTCCCCCGACAGTGATCCGCCGACCGGCCGCCTCGACCGTGATGTCGGGCGACACAAGGACTCGAGCCTCGGCCGTATTGACCGCCTCGAACCGATCACCCAGCACGCGGACGCGCGTCGGCGACTCGGTCGTGGGTTTCAGAGGTGACTGCCCCCTGATCTCGACGCGGCCCGGCCCCGAGCGGGCTTCGCCGGAGAAGTTCACGCTGCCGCTCCCATCCCCGACCGCCGTGAACGCGACGTCGCGTACGCGCGTGCCTAGCGTCGGGATGTCGAAGGACGCGTCGCGCAGGCGGAGCTCTCCCTGCAGGCTCGGGGCGCCGACAGTCCCTTCAGCGTCCAGATCGAGCTCGAGGCGCCCCTGGGTGCGCGTCACTCTGGTGGTCAGCGCTTCCACCAGGCTCAAGTCGTCGAACCGCGCCTGGACGCGCCCCGCGATCGGCTGGTCCCGGGACGGCGAACCGAGAGTCGTGTACTCCGGCAGAGTCAGCCGCGCCTCCAGGTTGCCGAAGGAAGCCCCCCGTCCGCCGGTCATGCTCAGTTCGGCGTCGGCCCGGACCCCGGACGCTCCCGCGGCTATGTTCAGAGCCCCGCCCTCGAGGCTCACGGTCTGCGAGTCGGTACCCAGCGGATAGCTGATCGTCCCCGGGCCGACGACCAGCCCGGCGGTGCCGGTGAGGCGCCTGTCTCCCGCCACAGCGATCTCGAAATCGCCGTCCAGGGTCCCTTCTACCGACCAGCGCGCGGGGAGAAAGGCACGTGTCACGGTCAGTGGCAACGCCTGAACGGTCGAACTGAGCCGCCATCCGTCCGCCGCCCGCCACGCGCCGGCCACACAGACCGCCGACTCGTCCGACCTGAGGCAGGTCCGCTCCAGATCGAACGCCGTTCTAGCGGCGGACAGCCGAACGGGCTCGTCGAGTTGCCAGTCCCCGGTAGTCCCGTTGCGCAGATCCAGGCGGCGAAGCTCGCCGAGCCACTGGCCGTCACCGATTCCGCCAGCGAGCTCCACGTCCAGGCTGGGCTCGGGCCCCGCGATACGGATCAGTATCTCGTTAGCCACGCTGGTGCCTCGCCCTTCAAGGCTCAGCCGGTCGATACTGCGCTCGCCGCTGACGATGCGGCGCGCCTCGATTCCGAACTCCATCGAGCCCGGCTCACCGAGGTCGATGTCGACAGTCCCACCGAGCTCGCCGAGACGGTACGTGCCGAAGACGACGTTCTCGGCGGCGAGCCGGGCGACGCTGCTGGGCCGGGTGCGTGGCCCGGCCAGACTGCCGGATATTCGGGCAGCGCCGGACGCGCCCGGTACAACGGCCGCGAGATCCGGCACGTCGAAATCGAAGCGCGCGTCCAGCTCGTCGGCAGCCTCTCCGTCCACCCGCAGGCGAGCGCGGCCCCAAGTTACGAGCGCGTGGGGCACCGAGTAGGCATCCCCATCCACCGCCGCCGAGATCTTGGCGCTGACCGGCTGGTCGCGCAGCGAGCCGACCAACGTGTCGATCTCGAGGCGGGCGATCGGACCCTCGGCTGCCAGTGCCCACTCTGCACTGGCGCTCAAGGCCAGTCGGCCCGGCCAGCGCGACGGGTCACGGAAGAGCGACCCGGGCGCCAGCGAGTCGCCCTCCAGGTCGATTCGCCACTCGATCCGCGGACGCCAGACGACTTGCCCGCTGGCACGGACGTGGCCGTCCAGCACGGCGGCCTGAATACTGTCGACCGTTACGCCCTCCAGTGCTCTGGCGGAGCGTATACCGCTTCCCGAGAGCCTGATCTGCTCGATCCGCATTCTGCGGAACCCTGCGCCCCGCGCCTCGAGTTCGAACTCCGGCGCGTCCGGCGCGGCGAGGCCGAGGCTCGCGCGACCGGTCAACGAGCCGACCGTACCATCGCCGTACGCCAGGCCCGTGGCATCCAGGGATGCGGAGACCGTTGGCAGCGCCGGAGTGCCGCCGACCCTTGCTGCGACGGATAGCGCGCCCGAGGCGCCGGGCAGGGTGACCGCGAGGTCGGGCACACGCAGATCGAGCGCCAAGTCGTGGCGGTCTCCCACACTACCCGATGCGCGGAGATACGCCGAGCCCCAGCTGAGCCTCAGGTCATCGAACCGATACCCGCTGCCATCCGCGGCGGCCGACATTCGGCCGGCGATCGACTGGCCGCGGAGCGATCCGTAGACGGTATCGACCTCGGCTACGAATTGCACACCCCCACGGCCGACGGTGCCCTCGCTGCTGCCGCGCAGCGAGAGAGCGCCCGGCCACTGAGCTGGATCGGGCATGAGAGTCGCCGGCGCGACGTCCGTGGCCGTAAGGGTCACGCGCCAGGCCGGCTGCGGTTGCCAGGTCGCCCACCCCTCGGCCTCGACCCGACCGCCCAGGACATCGGCGCGCAACTCGTCGATCAGGACCGCCGCCGTGTCGTCCGCGCCGCGCGAGCCGTGGGCCCGGACCACCAGGCTTCCGACCCTCCGCCCACTCACCACCAGACGGGCCGCCTCGAGGTCGACGACCGCCGTGCCCGGATCCGCCAGGTCCAGTTCCACACGCCCGGTCAGGCGCTCCAGACGGTGACTACCGAATCCGACGGCCGCCGCGCTCACAACACCGCGCAGGGCAGGCGCCGACCGCGGCCCCTCGACCCTCCCGCTCACCGCGAGCGCGCCGGTCGCCCGCGGCTGAAGCTGGCGAAGATTCGGGGCATCGAGGTCAAACTCGAGCTCGATCGCCGCACCGATCTCTCCGTCGACGTGCGCTTCTGCCGAGCCCCACAGCGCGTCGAGGCGCACGAGCGCGCGCCCCGTCGAGTCCGCCGACGCCACTGCCTTCGCCCCCACAGGTCGCCGGCGCAGCTCGCCGTACAGGGTGTCGATCTGTATCCGGGCATCGGTCCCGCCAGCGCCGATGCGACCCTCGCTCCTCGCCCTCAGCGTCAGGCTTCCCGGCCACTCGCCGGGATCGGCGAGTAGTGAGCCGGGCGACAGCCCATCGCCCGCCACGGTCACTGTCCATTCGGTCCACGGCTGCCAGACTAACCGGCCGTTGCCCCGCAACTCGCCCTCGAGCAGCTCCGCCCGCAGGCTGTCGACGGTCAGCCCACGCAGGTCTCCCCATCCCGCCAGGCGAAGGCGGCCGCTTGCCCCCCGCGCCTCGAGCGCCGCCTCCACCTCGAGCCGATAGTCCTCCAGGCCTCCCGCCGCCCGCAGCCGGCCCTCCCGGATCGACACGCCATACGGTGCGTCGGCCGCAAC
>JASFTY010000178.1:0-7736 GCA_050050535.1 Gemmatimonadales bacterium
GGTGCCAGCTGGTACCGCAACTTCGACCACTACCCGTGGGAGGACCCGGAAGAGCACCTGCGCCGCTCGCCGCTCATGTACGCCGAGAACGTCACGACACCTACCATGTTGATGACCGGGGTGAACGACCTTCGCACGCCGATCTCCCAGACCGAAGAGTTCTACATGGCGCTCAAGGTCCAGAAGATCCCGACCGTAATGCTCCGCTTCAACAACGAGTGGCACGGCACGAGCTCGAGGCCGTCGAACTTCATGCGCTCGCAGCTGTACCTGCGCAGCTGGTTCGAGAAATACACCACGACAGACGAGGAGTCTGTCGCGGCCGGTGAGACAAGGGAGTAGGATGGTGGTTGTTGGGAATTCGGGAATTCGGCAATCCACGATTGCTTTACTACCTGAACCATTGAGTCTTCGAAATGGGAAGGGCCGCGGGGGAAGCTCCAGCGGCCCTTCTGATTTCGAGTCTTCAGTTGTTCGAACGGTCAAGTAGTCATGGATTGCCGAATTCCCGAATTACCAACCCAATATCACTACGCCGGCGTCGCCTCTATGCCCGCGTCGCGGGCCCGCCGCGCCACCGCGATCTCCCGCAGCTCCGGCCTGTAGAAGAACTCCTTCGCACCCGAGGCAGGCTTCAGCCCGTCGAGCCAGGTCGCCGTCTCATCGAACTTGGCGAAGAACGGTCTGCCGACCCAGCCGGGGTTCCGCGCTTGCAGGAACTTCAGCACGAAGACCTTCTGACCGGCGACCGTCGCGACACCGTCGACAAGCACCTTCCCCGGTGTCGCCGACATGCTCGGACCCCGAACCGTACGAGCCAGGCCCGATACCTGACGGTACGCATCGTTGAAGATCCCGAGCGCTCGCGCCAGCGGAACCGAGAAATAGTCTCGGGGGCCGGTATCACGCTCGACGAACATGTAGTAGGGAATCGCACCGAGGCGGACCTGTCGGCGCCAGAGCTGCGCCCAGACCGCTGACGAGTCATTCACGTGGCGAACCAGAGGAGCCTGACAGCGTATCGCCGCACCCGCATCCCTTATCCGGCGCAGAGCCACCTCGGCGACCGGTGTCTCGAGCTCGCGTGGGTGACTATAGTGCGCCATCAGCGCCAGGTGCCGGCCCGATCGCCGTACCTTCTCGAACAGGGCCAGCAAGTCGTCGGCGTCGGCGTCGGTAACGAACCGGTACGGCCAGTAGGCGAGCGCCTTGGTGCCGATGCGGATGCTCGCAATATGCTCCAACGCCGGATCGAGCAGCGGCTCGATGTATCGCCGCAAGACCGACGACTTCATGATCGCCGGATCGCCGCCGGTGAACAGCACGCTCGTCACCTCGCGATGCTGCTTCAGGTAGCGAACCCATTTGCTCGACTCACGGCTCGCGAACTTGTACTCGTCGATCCCGACAAACTGCGCCCAGCGGAAGCAATACGTGCAGTAGGCATGGCACGTCTGACCCGCCGCCGGGAAGACCAGTACCGTCTCCCGATACTTGTGCTGCACGCCCGGAATCGGCTCGTCGTCGAACACCGGAACGTTCAGATCCCGCTGCCCGGCCGGGTGCGGGTTCATCGCGTATTGAATAGACGCTGCCGCCGCCCTGATCTCCGCTCCCGACGCACCACGACGGATCAGCCGATACATCCGCCCCAGGTCACCCGAACTCAACATGCCCGGCTGCGGGAACGTCATCTGGAAGATCGGATCCTCGGGTACGTTGGACCAATCGATCAAGTCCTCAACCACGTAGTTGTTCACCCGGAACGGAAGAACCGCCGCCACAGCTTCCATCGCGACTCGGTCCGGCGTCGACAGGCGGTCCAGCTCTGGTATCGCCCCGATGTCCTTACGCGTGTACGCGCGATACTTGCGCGCCTCCATGCGGGCGACATCCGAGCGCCGTTCTATCCCTCTTCCGTACAACATCTAGACCTCCGCCGTGAACGTCCCCCATCAGCGAACCCGCTACTGGCCCCCACCGCATGGGCGGAATTCACAACCCTGAGCCAGCTATTGGGACCGCAGACAGGATTACTGGGACCGAGCGGCCGACTCGCCTCGCGACGCTCGTCAGCGGCCCGGCTCGACGACGGGAACGACGGCACAGCGCGGGGTCGAACAACCCCTCTGGGCTCGCAAAGCTTCGCTGCCCTCCTGCACTGCACCGCTTGTACTTAGTTTACGCCCTGGACAAAGATACCCCGCGACCGCGATCTCTGCAAACGCGGTCTGTAAGCTGTACTACCCCGTTTCCCCTGCCCGCTCTCACGGTTGAGAACCAGCCGCCGAGACCGCTCTTGTGCCGCCAGCCCGCGTGTTCCTACTTTTCCCTGGCTGTGACATTCTGCCCCTGCCGGGGGTGCGCCTAACGGCGGAGCGTAGGTCTCAAGCCTCTGCGGTATATGGTCTTACACGGTTCGGGGCACGGGGGCCTGGAGGTTGCTCTTCCTGTAACGGTCGATCCACGACTCGGGCAAACCCACGTAACCAAACGGAACGAATACCCATGAGCAAAGCCAAGCAGAGCGAAGCGAAGGGCGCCGGCAACGGCCAAGAGGACCTGAACCCGTTTCATATCGCGCAGCGGCAGTTCGACAACGCGGCGCGCTACATCCCGGACCTGAAGGCCGGCCTGGTGGAGTACTTGAAGCGGCCGAACCGGATGATCACGGTCGAGTTCCCGATCGAGACGGCGGAGGGAGAGGTCAAGAACTTCGTCGGCTACCGTTGCGTTCACAACCTGGCCCGTGGGCCGGGCAAAGGGGGCATCCGTTACCATCCGGACGTTACGGCGGACGAAGTGCGGGCGCTGGCGTCGTGGATGACCTGGAAGTGCGCGGTGCTGGACGTCCCGTTCGGCGGTGCAAAGGGTGGGATCATCTGCAACCCGAAGAAGCGGACCAAGGATGACCTACGGAAGATCACTCGGCGTTTCGTGTCCGAGTTGGGCGACGCGATCGGGCCGCACACCGACATCCCGGCGCCGGACGTGAACACGAACGCGGAGACGATGGCCTGGATCTACGATACCTACGACATGATGCATAAGGGTCGTAACAACCTGGGCGTCGTCACGGGCAAGCCGGTGAACATGGGTGGCTCGCTGGGCCGCAACGAGGCAACGTCACGCGGCTGCCTGTACTGCACGCAGCAGGCCCTGGCTATGGGTCTGGTGCCCGGCCTCGACTCGGTCAAGGGCGCGACGGTCGTGGTTCAGGGCTACGGCAACGCCGGTGCGATCGCCGCCCAGCTCTATGCCGAGCAGGGCGCGAAGATCATCGCGGTGAGCGATTCGCGCGGCGGCATTCACAACCCGGACGGCCTCGACCCCCAGAAGGTGCTCGAGCATAAGAAGAAGACGGGATCGGTCGTCGGCTACCCGGGTACGAAAGAGGTGAGCAACGAGGAGCTCCTCACCATACCGTGCGACATTCTCATTCCCGCCGCCCTGGAGAACGTGATTCGTGGCGACAACGCCGCGGAGATCCAGGCCAAGCTGATCGCCGAGGCGGCAAACGGACCGACGACCCCGGCTGCCGATGCGATCCTGTTCGAGCGCGGGATCTACGTACTCCCGGACATTCTGGCCAACGCCGGTGGCGTGACGGTCAGCTACTTCGAGTGGGTGCAGAACAACGAGAATGAGCAGTGGGAGGAGGATGAGGTCAACGCCAAGATGAAGGCCAAGATGGTCAGGGCCACCGAGGCCGTCATCCAGATGCAGAAAGATATCAACGGGTCGCTGAAGCAGCTGGACACTCGCCGCAAGGAGCGGGGACTCGATGGTGACCCGCTGCAGCCGATCGACCTGCGCACGGCCGCCTACGTCCTGGCGATCTCTCGGGTGGCGGAGGTCACCCTCGAGCGCGGTATCTGGCCGTAAGCCCGCTTGGCAAGCTCCGGTTAACGGGCAGTGGTCAGTGTCTCGAGGCACCACCACTGCCCGCCGACTGGCAGCGAGTAATCAGTGATCAGTGATCGGTAACCAGTAAGCAGTGATCGGTAACCAGCGATCGCTAATCAGTGATCGGTACCTGCAGATGTTTTGTGTTAGTAGTATGACGTGCAATCGAAGTCACTGTTAACTGATTACTGATCACCACTCGGTACGCCTATGGCAGACGCGAAGACCAAGAAAGACAGACCCAAGCCCTTCCTGCTCCCCGAGTACTGCAAGGCGTGCGGGCGCTGCATCTCAGCCTGTCCGAAGGACTGCATCACGATAGGCACCGAGATCAACCCGGCCACCGGCTACACACCGGTGGTCATCGACCTCGACGTCTGTAACGGGTGTGGGTTATGCTTTCAGGCTTGCCCGGAACCGTACGGACTGACGCCGATGCCCGCCGATGTCGACTTCGAGCTTATCGATCCGGAGTTGCTGTTCGGCGCGAGGAAGACCACGGCACCGGAGCCGGTGGCGATTCCCGACGAGCGGCTGCCGCTGCCCGAGCTCGAGCCGATGATCCTCAAAGGGAATCACGCTTCCGCCGTCGGTGCCGTGCTGGCCGGTTGCCGCCACTTCTTCGGCTACCCGATTACGCCCTCCACCGAGGGCGCCGAGATGCTGGCGCGGCTGCTGCCTCAGCTGGACGGCCTCTTTCTCCAGGCGGTGAGTGAGGTGGCGACCGTCAACATGATGTACGGTTGCGGCGGTGCCGGGATGCGTTGCATGACCTTCACCTCGTCACCCGGGTTCAGCCTCATGCTGGAGGGGATCTCGTACATGATCGGGTCCCAGATCCCCGGGGTCTTCTTCAACGTCATGCGCGGCGGACCGGGCTTGGGCAACATCGCGCCTGAACAGGGTGACATCAAGCTGCTCTGCCGCGGCCTCGGTCACGGCAACACGCACGCGCTGGTGCTCGCCCCGTCCACGCCGCAGGAGATGCTCGACCTGTCAATGGAGGCCTTCGATCTGGCCTTCAAGTATCGCAACCCGGTAATCCTGGCCAGCGATGGGTTCCTCGGGCAGATGACCGGGCGAGTCAAGTTGCCCGCCTACATGGTCAAGCCTGGACTGCCCGAGTGGGCGGTGTACGGTGATGCGATGCATCGTGGAAATCTGCACACCTCCATTCTCCTCATCGAACCTGATCTCGAGGCCCACAACATTCGCCTCAACCAGAAGTACGAGCGGATGAGTCGGGACGAGCAGCGGGCCGAGGCTTTCCAATGCGATGACGCCGACTGGATTATCCTCGCCTGCAACACACCGGCACGCATGGCCGAGGGCGCGATAGAGGTGCTACGCCAGCGCGGGATCAAGGTCGGGCTGTTCCGGCCCATCAGCCTCTGGCCCTTCCCCATCGACGCTTTCCTGCCGCTAATCGGACAAGCCAAGGGCTTCGTCGTGGTCGAGGCGGGCGCCGGCCAGCTGGAGGACGAGCTGCGCCTGGCGTTGAGCCACGCGGGAGCCACCGACCTGCCGCCTATCGACCGGCTCCAGCATTACGGTGGGGTGCTGCCTCAACAGCAGGAAATCGTCGAGAAGATCACCGCAGTGGCGGGGGTATGACATGAGCACCGTCTTCTATGAAAGGTTCGAGCGGCACGCCCACGGTGAAGGTCTGAAGGGCCACTCCACTCACTATTGCCCCGGCTGTGGCCACGGTCTGATCCACAAGTATCTGGCCGAGGCGATCGACGAGTTGGGTGTGCAGGACCGGACCGTCGCAGTCTCGCCGGTAGGCTGCTCTGTCTTCATGTACTACTACCTCGACGTCGGCAACACACAGGCCGCCCACGGCCGCGCCCCCGCCGTGGCGCTCGGCCACAAGGTCGCCAACCCGGAAGCCATCGTGGTCGGCTACCAGGGCGACGGTGACCTAGCCGCTATCGGACTCGCCGAGATCATACAGGCGACCCAGCTGGGCTTGCCCATGACATTCATCTTCGTCAACAATGCCATCTATGGCATGACCGGCGGTCAGCTCGCTCCCACCACGCTCATGGAGCAGCGCACCACCACGTCTCCCATGGGACGCACCCGCTTGATGGGCGAGCCGATCAAGATGGCCGAGACGATCGGGCAGCTCGACGGACCCGCCTACGTCGAACGCTGTGCCTTGTTCGATAACAAGCAGCGCACCCGAGCAAAGAAAGCGATCAAGAAGGCGCTGCGCTTGCAGGTCGAGAACAAGGGCCTCGGGTTCGTCGAGATCCTCTCCGAGTGCCCCACGCACTTGAAGGCGACCACCGCCGAGGCCGAGCAGTGGGTCAAGGAAAACATGGTTCCCGTCTTTCCGCTGGGCGTCAAGAAGGATCTAGAGCCCGAGCCGTGGTTCGAGATGGGGCCGCCCAAATTCGACGCCGAGAGCGTGGTCGAGGTGATCGGTGGCTCGGCCGAGTCGCCGCAGCGTTTCGGTAAGGCGTTCCCAGCTCACATCGCCGAGAGGGACATCTCGATCAAGTTCGCCGGCGCCGGTGGTGATGGCGCACAGACCATCGCGCTGCTGACCACGCGGACGGCAATCAACGAAGGGTTCGATTCGACCCATATCCCCAGCTATGGACCCGAATCGCGAGGCGGCACCTCCTACGCCGACGTGCACATCGCTACTCACGAGGTCCTGTCCCCCGCCTCACCGGAACCGCACGTCCTCGTCG
Organism: Gemmatimonadales bacterium; assembly: GCA_050050535.1. GTDB lineage: Bacteria > Gemmatimonadota > Gemmatimonadetes > Palauibacterales > KS3-K002. Next base: position 6,612 of record JASFTY010000178.1, read on the forward strand.
CCTTCAACCCGCCCAGCCTCGAGAAGTTCGGCCCAACCGTCCGGCCCGGCGGCATCATCATCTACGACAGCTCCGTCATACCCAGCCCACCGCAGCTGGACCCGAGCCTCGTGATGGTCGGGGTACCTTGCGCCAAGATCGCTATGGACCTGGGTAAGGCGATGGTGAAGAACGTCGTGGCGCTGGGCGCGCTGCGGGCCGCCACCAATCTCTTTCCCAGGGAGAGCTTCTTGAACACCATGCGCAAGGCGCTTCAGCACGATTGCGCCTTGTTGGCCCTGAACGAGGAGGCCTTCGCCTGGGGGGAGAAGGCCTATCAGGAGGCAAGCTCGTAGGTTCTTGTTCGGATTGGGAGGTCTGCGGGGAGGTAGGGAACGCCAGATGAGTGCATGAGCATGTGAGCCATTGAACATCTGAGTTCAGAAGTGAGGCGCGGACTCCGCCACCTCTTACTTCGAACGCTACTCGCCCTATTGCTCAAGTAGTCAACTGGCGCTCCCTACCTCCTCAGGTTCTTCCCCGCTTGGTCATGCGCAACCTCGTCGCACTGAAGCGTCGCAACGGAGGCACCCAGACGATGTACATCGGCGTACCGCGAGAAACCCACCGCCTGGAACACCGGGTGGGCCTCACACCCTATGCGGTCGCCCGGCTCAGCCAATACGGACACACCGTCATTGTGGAAAAAGATGCCGGAGCTACCGCCAGGTTCTCAGACAGCGAATACGAAGCCGCCGGCGCTCAGATCGTCTACAGCAGCGAGGAGGTGTACAAGCGCGCCGACATCGTCTGTAGGGTCGGCATCCTCTCGACCGGTGAGCTCGATCTCCTGAAGCCCGGGTTGATCATCTGCGCGTTTCACCACCTCGCCGTCGCACCGCGGGAGAACGTCGAGCGGCTCTCCGAGCTCAAGACCACGATCATCGGCTACGAGATCATCGAGGACGAGGACGGCGACCACCCGATCCTGGCGCCGATGAGCGAGATGGCCGGACACATGGCCGTCAACGTCGCCGCCCACTACCTGCAGAACGAGGCGGGCGGACGAGGCATCCTGCTCGGCAACGTCCCCGGCGTCGCGCCGCCGACCGTCGTCATCCTGGGAGCCGGTTCCGCGGGCAACAG
>JASFTY010000179.1:0-7716 GCA_050050535.1 Gemmatimonadales bacterium
GCTGGGCTTGACGGGGCCGGCGGCATGATCGAAGGATTCCAAGTCTCGAGTCTTTCTGTGGGCCCGAGGAGCAGAAGTCACGGAGGGCAGGAATGAACTTGGCACGATGGGGTCGGATCCGGTACGCCCTCGTGTTCCTGGTCGTCGCGTGCGGGGGTGACAGGGTCGCGGGTCCCGACCCCGAGCCTGAGATCCCATGCACGCGACCCGGACCTCAATGTGCGGCGAGTATTGCGATCGGCACCCAGCTCACGCTGCGGTACTATCGCTCGCACCCGCTGGACAGGACCAATCCGGGTGTCGCCCGTGCCGTCGTTGTCGTGCACGGCACCAACAGGAACGCAGACGACTACTTCGAGAATATGATCGCCGCGACCCGGGCTGCGGATGCGCTCGAGACCACCGTGGTCGTCGCGCCGAACTTCCTGACCGCGGACGACCTGCCCGCGGCCTACGAGGCGTACTGGACCAGCAGCGGGTGGAAGCGCGGTTACCTGTCACTCAACTCGGTTGAGCAGGTGAGCTCGTACACCGGCGTGGACCGTATCGTGGCAGCGCTAGCCGACGAAGCGCGGTTCCCCGATCTGGAGTCGGTGGTCGTTACCGGGCACTCTGCCGGCGGGCAGTACGTCCACCGCTACGCCGCCGGCAACCGAGTCGAGCAGACGCTGGATGGTATCGCAGTGCGCTACATAGTGGCCAATCCCTCATCGTATCTCTACCTGGGCCCCGAGCGTGCCGTGTCGGGCACACTAGACGAGTTCTACCTGCCAGACCGCTCCGCCTGTCCCGGCTACAACAGCTGGCACTACGGTCTCGAGAACCTGAACGAGTACATGAGTACCGTGCCGCTGGAAGAGATCCGTACTCAACTGTTGACCCGTGATGTCATCTACCTGCTCGGTGATGCCGACAGTCTGAGCAGGAGCCTCGACACGAGCTGTGCTGCAATGCTGCAGGGGCTTACAGGTATGTACGGGGTCTGACGTTGTACAACTACCTGCAGGAGTACTTCCCGCAGCACCAACACGCTGTAGCGGTAGTGGAAGGTGTGGGACACTCCAACCGCAGTATGTATACCTCGAGTACCGGCCTGCAGACGCTGTTCCAAAGGTAGGCGACGAGCCCCGATCCTCTATCCTCATCCAACCTTTCCGGCCCTCGCGGCGTCTAAACGTAGCGGTAACCCTGACGATGCCGGAGAAATAGCCTCGGGGGTCGGATGCGGCACGCGGGCGAATTCGAGCTGCTGGTGATGCTGGCCGTGCTGCGGCTCGGCGCCGGCGCCTATGGGGTCACCGTCCGGGAAGAGCTGGAGCGGGAGACCTCGCGGACTCTCAGCCTGGGGACCGTCTACAAGACGCTAGGGCGGCTCGAGGCGAAGGGGCACCTGTGCTCGCGCACGAGCGAGCCGACGGCGGAGCGGGGTGGCCGCCGCAAGAAGCTGTACCAGGTCACATCTTCCGGACTTGCGACCATCCAACGCTCGCTGGCGGACCTGCGGCGTTTGGCCGAGGGGCTGAAGCTCGAGATGGAGATGCCGTGATGGGTACCCGTCGCCTACCGCGAGTGGTGCGCCTGCTCGTCGGCCTCTTGGTGCCGCGGGAAGAGCGGGAGTTCATGCTGGGCGACATGGAGGAGTCGGCTGCTGGGGGTCGGCGCCGCTCGTGGCTGTGGGAGGTTGCGGGTGCGCTTCAGCTGCGTGTCGGGCCGCGCCGCAAGGTTCCGCGGTCAGCGACGCAGAGAGGAGACAGCATGTTACAGGAACTGGCGCGAGACGTCCGCTTCGGACTCCGAATGATGGCCAGGAGTCCGGGCTTCACGATCGTGGCGCTGATCACGATGGCCGTGGGGATCGGGGCCAATACGGCGCTGTTCAGCGTGGTGAACGGCGTGCTGTTGAAGCCGCTCCCGTATCCCGAGGCCGAGCGCATTGTGTATCTGAGGGAGAATAACCTCTCCCGGGGCTGGAGTTCGTTCACCATCGCTCCCTTCAACTTCCGGGATTGGGAGGAACAGAACCGCTCGCTGGAGCTGATGGCGGCGTATCAGTCGAGGAGCGTCACGTACACCGGCGGCGAGCGGCCCCGGAGACTGCGGGCCTACGAGGTCTCGGAGCGGTACCTGGCGATCCTGGGCGGTCAGCCGGTGGTGGGGCGGGGCTTTGCAGAAGAGGACATGAGCCCGAATCGGGAAGGTGTGGTGCTGCTGGACTACGGGCTCTGGCAGGAGTCGTTCGGCGGTGATCCGGAGGTCCTTGGGAGGAGCATGGTCCTGGACGGGGAGCCGCACACCATTATCGGGGTCTTGCCGCAGGGGTGGCGGCACCCATTCAGCCGCCGCGGCACCGATGTGCTGCTGCCACTGCGACCCGCGTCGTGGTGGGGACGGGGCGGCCATTTCCTTTACGGTCTCGGCCGCATGAGATCGGGTGTGACGGTGGAGGAGGCGCAAGCGGACCTCTCGGCCGTGGCGGCGGCGCTCGAGGCCGAGTACCCTGGGACCAACACGGGTTGGGGAGCTTCGGTGCGGCCGCTCGACGACGTGCTACTGGGAGAAGCGCGGCCTCAGCTTCTCATGTTGTTAGCGAGCGTCGGGCTGGTGCTGCTCATCGCCTGCGTCAATGTAGCTCAGATGAGCCTGGCGCGTGGCAGCGGCCGGAGCCAGGAGATGGCGATCCGCACCGCGCTCGGTGCGGGCCGGGCTCGAATCGTCCGGCAGCTTCTTGTCGAGAGTCTGTTGCTCGCCGTGTTCGGCGGCGTCCTGGGCGCTCTCATGGCCAGCGCGTGTCTGAAAGGCCTGTTCGTCGGTTGGCCCCAGATACTGCCGCGGATGCAGGAGATCGACGTCAACGGCACGGTGCTGTCATTCACCGCGGGTCTGTCTCTGGCGTCGGGCCTTCTGTTCGGGCTTTTCCCGGCGCTGAGCGTGGCCGGCGCCGAGCTCGGCGCGGCGTTACGGAGGGCCGGTCGTAGCGTCAGCGCCGATCCCGCACTGCGCCGACTGCGAGGCGGACTGGTCGTCGTCGAGGTGAGCCTCGCCGTGGTCTTGTTGGTCGGGTCGGGTTTGTTGATCCGCAGTTTCTTCGCTCTGCAGAGCGAGGATCCGGGGTTCGAGACGGACGGCCGGCTGGCGCTGGCCACGCCGCTTCCCGAGTCGAGGTACCCGACGGAGGAAGATGCCCGCGCCTATGGGGAGGCAGCCCTCGAGCGCCTTGCCGCGATTCCCGGGGTCGAATCGGTGGCGGTCACCAATCTCATCCCGGTGAGCGGCCAGGACGCGATCTGGAGTCTGCAGATCGAAGGACGGCCGCCGGCCAGTCCGGATGAGTACATCCCGGCGCTCCACTACCGGGTGAGCGCGGGCTACTTCGAGACCATGGGGATCCCGCTGAGGGTGGGGCGCGAGTTCGGGCCGGGCGATCGGGCGGGCAGCGTACTGGTGGCGGTCGTCAGCGAGTCCTTCGTGCGTGACCACTTCCCGGGTGAAAGCCCGCTGGGGAGGCGCATCAGTTTCGGCGGCGATGGCCCGTGGTGGGAGATCGTGGGCGTCGCGGCGGATGTACAGCACTACCAGGTCGGGCAGACCTCGATGCCGCAGGTCTACCTCCCCTTCGACCAGCATTCCAACAGAGACGTCAGCTTCGTGATCAAGGCGTCGGTGCCGCCCCTCTCTCTGGTGCGGGCGGTGCGGACCGAGATCCAGACAGTGGATCCGGACATGCCGGTGGAGGGGGCCCGGACGCTCGAGCAGATTGTCGGCGAGGACATCGCTACCCCGCGCTTTCGGACCACGCTGCTCACCTCCTTCGGGTTGACAGCGCTACTCCTCGCGGTCGTCGGTCTCTACGGCGTCATCTCGTACACCGTGGCTCAACGGTCCCGGGAGATGGCGATGAGGATGGCGCTGGGCGCGCAGCAGAGCAGTATTCTGAAGCTCGTCTTCTGGGATGGCGTCCCCCTGGTGCTCGCCGGTGTCATCGTCGGGCTCGGCGGCGCACTGGCGCTGACCCGGATCTTGGAATCGATGCTCTTCGGGGTGAGCGCCAATGATCCGATGGTCTTCGCTGCGGTGCCGGCGGTGCTCATTGCGGTGGCCGCCCTGGCCATGCTGGTCCCGGCCCTGCGAGCGACGCGCGTCGATCCGGTACGGGTCCTCTCTGCCGAGTGAGGCGGACACTCCAAGCATCGATGTGGAGAGGGAACACTACTACATGTCGTTCTCGATCACGGTAGAGCTGCAGTAGGGATAAGTGGGGCACTCCCCTCTTCGGGGCTGCCCCACTCTCCTCGAGCGGTCAGGCTGACCGGCGGGTGCGGGCTCTGCTGGTCGCAGCTCACCAGGACCGCCGCCCACCGCCGCGTCCGCCTCCGCCGTAACCGCCGCCGCCGCGTCCACCACCACCTCGGCCGCCGCCGCCGCGTCCGCCACCTCGGCCGCCGCCGCGTCCGCCACCACCTCGGCCGCCGCCCCGGCCGCCTCCGCCACGGCGCCCTTCGGAGCGGGGGCGAGCCTCGTTGACGTTGAGTTCTCGGCCCTTCAACTCTTTCCCGTTCAGCTCGCTGATCGCGGACTCGGCCTCGGCCTTGGTGGGCATCTCCACAAACGCGAATCCTCTTGGCTCGCCGCTGAACTTGTCCGTTATGATGTTGACGGTCGCGACCTGTCCGAACCCTTCAAAAGCCTCTCGCAAATCCTCTTCGGTGACGTCGCGAGACAGATTTCCCACGTAGATGTTCACTCTGGATGCCCTCTTACTGTGATGGTTCGATACTGCAAGCTTGCCCGACTTTCGTCGGACTGGCCTCTGAGCGACCAGGAAGAGCTGGACCGGCATGAGCCAGCGGCAGAGCCATCGTTGGCTTCGATCGGGCTCGCGTCAGGTCATGGCCTTCTTGAGCTGTGGGTCGGTCGCCAACAGCTCGCGCCCCCGCTCGACCCAGCGGTCCAGGGGAAGACGCTCCAAGAGCGCCACCTGTTCGAAGCCTGCCATCTCGAACCACTGGTTCCCGGCTCCGGGCCACGCCAGCCACGCGATAGCCCTCAAGGCGCTCACCTGAGTGTCGTGGCTGCACGGCTGCTCGATCTTTCGCGCGGCTTTGATCGCGCTGGCGATCAGCGCCGCCGCAAAACGGTAGTACGGGTCGTAGCCGGTGGACTTCACTGGAAGAGACCTCCTGGCACCGACGAGAGGCGAGAGACGACGCCGAAGCACCGGGAGGTGAAAGTGGCAATCGTAACGTCTCTTCCGGTCTGTCGTCGGCTTGAAGGTATCAAGCCGGTCCTTCAAGATTCTCCTACATAGTACGCCATCTGGAGCCTGGGCGCGAGGCTGGTCAAGCAGGCGCGGAGCGCTGCCTGAGATGGAGTCGGTTCGAGGGTAGCGCGCCAGTCCTCCGCTCGTCCTCGCGGAGGCGGAGTGACGGTGGCTGAGAATCAGTATCGCGTTACCAGGTCAACGTCTGTTAGCGGCTCGGCGAGGTACTGGTGGAGGAGCTGCACGGCGATGGCGCCTTCGCCGACGGCCGACGCGACGCGCTTGACCGACCCGTAGCGGACATCGCCGGCGGCGAAGACGCCGGGGACGCTGGTCTCGAGATGTAACGGCGGCCGGCTCAGCGGCCAACTGGAGGGGAGTCGCCCGTCGCGTATGAGGTCGGTGCCGGTCAGAATGTACCCCTTATCGTCGCGCTCGACGCATCCACTCAGCCACTCGGTGTGCGGGTCGGCGCCGATGAGCAGGAAGAGGGCAGAGGTGGATAGCCGTTCGCTCGTGCCGGCCCTCCGGTCCCGGATCGTCAGCTCTTCCAGGCGTCCGTTCCCCTCGCCGTCGACCACCTCGACGCCCAGGTGTACCGTGACGTTGGGCAGCTGTCTGAGCTCCGTGATCAGGTAGTCCGACATACTCGTGGCGAGCGTGTCGCCGCGGACCAGCATCGTCACCGAGGCGGCGTATTTGGCGAGGTGCGCCGCGGCCTGGCCGGCGGAGTTGCCCGCGCCGACGACGCAGACATCCCGGCCCTTCATTGCCCGCGCCTCGCTCCCGCCGGCTCCGTAGAATACACCGGCGCCGATCAGCGCCTCGAGGCGCGGAACGCCAAGGCGTCGCCACGACACGCCGCTCGCCAGAATGACCGCGCGCGCAGCGACCTCCTGGCCGTCGGCCACCCGAACCAGGCGCTGCGTCCCGGAGGCCCGCAGCTTCGTGACCTCCGTCGCGAATACCATGTTCGTCCCGAACAGCCACGCCTGCTCGCACGCCCGGTTGGCGAACTCTTGGCCACCGATTCCCCAGGTGAAGCCGGGGAAGTTGCGGATGCGCGAGCTCGTCCCGGCCTGACCTCCGGAGATCTCCTTCTCTAGGACCACCGTGCTGAGCCCCTCGGACGAGGCGTAGACCGCAGCGGCGAGCCCGGCCGGCCCGGCCCCGATGATCGCCAGATCGTATACCTCAGTCCCCAGACGTGTGCCGCCGCCGAAAGCTTCGATCAGTTCGGCGTCGGACGGTTCGACCAGCACGCGCCCGTCGTGACGCACGACGATAGGCAGGCGCGTACCGTCTTGGCCGGCCTCGCTGAGCAGCCGGCGGCCAGTCTCGGAATCGTCGTCGTAGAACCCGTACGGCATCCCCATCCGCGTGAGGAGATCCCGCATCTGGTGCGCCCGCGCGCTACGCGCCGGCCCGACGATGCGGAACATCTCGAACCGCGGCTCCTGCTCGTCGGCCCACGCCGCCAGGAACTCGCTGACCGCCGGGTACAGACCCTGTTCCGGAATCCACGGCTTCACCAGGTGATAGTCGATCTGGCCCAGCGTCATCGCCGTCACGCTGGGATTCGCTTGCGTGTAGTCGCGCTCGACCAGGAGAATCCGCTTCGCCGACGGCACCATCGCATGCGCCTGCACCAGGAAGTCGACCCCGCTCATCTCGGGCATCCGCTGGTCCGCGATCAGCAGGGCAACCGGCTGGGACTGGGCGGCCAGCGCCTTCAGCGCCGCCAGTCCCGCGGCGGCCGCCCGCTCGCACAGGATCCGATAGTCGCTTCCGAAGCGCCGGGTGAGATCGCTCTCCAAAGCCTCCAGGAGAGCGACCTCATGGGCGACCAAGAGGAGAACCGGCTTGTTGTCCGTGGCTGCCGGGAAACGCTGCTCGCGCCCGGATCGGTCGTCGCTAGAAGTGTTCATCGCACGAGTGCTCGCAAACATATGACCGCCGACCCGGAGGCGCGGCGGTGCCGTTAGAGGGTTGGGGCATATCGATAACAATAATTACTCCGCACGGGGCGCGGCGCAAGCCTTGCCGGCTCACCGGGCGCTCTCATGGGAAGGTCACCCGATCCTCCGCCGGCGGAGCGATGGGGCTGCTATCGTCCCAGGTATCGCATCACGGCGGGCAGCCAGACGTCACGGAAGAACGCACTGACGGGTGACATCCGGAGACCGCTGTGCATCCCGCCGACGTTGGCAAGCATCACGACGACGATGCCGGTGTCCTCGAGCCAGTACATCCCGGCGGTGAACCCGAGGGTTCCGCCGCCGTGGCCCAGGATGGTGTAGTCGTCGTAGTAGCGTTCGGTCCTGGCGATGCCTTGCAGGTAGTGGCTGCGGCCGCCGCGGGGTTCCCGGGGGGGATAGTAGGTGAGCATCTCCCGGTGCATCTCGGGCCCCAGTAGCTCGCCGTCGCGCAGCGCCTGCGCCCAGCGCACGAGGTCGCTG
>JASFTY010000180.1:0-7702 GCA_050050535.1 Gemmatimonadales bacterium
CGCGGTCTGTGGGTCGTGTCCAGTCTCCCAGGTAGATGATCGCCTCGCCGTCACCGCGCCAGAAGGTCCCTTCGTCTGCCGGCGGGTTGAGCCGGAAGACCGAGTCCTGCCAGATCTGGGGAATCGCGAAATCGGTGTGGCGTTCCACCGTCGTGTGGTCCTCGAACCCCACCCCGATGCGGCCGCGGAACCGGGACCAGCGGCGGTCGAGCGTCAGCGCTGCGCCGGTCGCCCGATAGTAGTCGGCGTCATCGCGGCCGAGGAAGAAGGCGCGGAGCGAGTTCCCGAAGGCGCGTCTGACGTCGCTGAGAGCCGATCCCGCGAGGTGCAGCTCGCTGTAGCCGGCGAGCTCGGCCCGCGTTCGTGGCGCGTCGTAGCGGACATCGAGCCGCGCCTTCGGCTGCAGGTCGGCGAATCCGAAGCTGGCGCGTCCACCCAGCGACCAGAAAGCGCGGCGCGGGATGTCGTAGCGCAGCGCGAGCCCGAGCGCCAGCGATTCGACGCGATTGTAGCGGATGAGATCGGGCAAGCGGTCCCACTGGAGGACGAAAAGTTTGCGGCCGACGATCTCGTTCGAGAGTCCCCGTGCGCGACGCTCGAGCTCTGCGGCCGAGGGGAGCGTGAGCTGTGCGGGGGTCTCCAGCGGGCGTGCCCACTCGTCGTAGGCCTCGAGCGAGTCGTCGGGTGGGCGGATGATCTCCCAGCCGCCCTGCGCGGGTCCCGCCCGGATCTGGGTCGTTTCGCGGCGCGGGTATGCTTGGCGGCCGCGGGCCGAGTCGGGCAGCTCGTCGAGGGTCTCGACTTCGCGGCCGGCTCTCAGGTATAGGGTTGCGCCTTCGTCGTAGGTGGTGCTGAGGTCGACACCGGCGCGCATCGAATCGGGTGACAGCCAGACGATGGAGTTGCCGGTGTTGAGCTCGTAGCGGTCGAACTCGTTACGAAAGATGATCGGGATCGCGAAGTTGCCGATGAACGGTATGCGCACCATCAGCTGGACTTCCTGATGGTGTGGTAGCCAGTAGCGCTGCTCCCAGAGCCCCTGTTGCATGGTCGCGGAGACCGAGAGGATGCGATTGACCCATTCGGCGCCCTCTTCGTCTTCGTCCCAGAGGCGGCGACCGACGAAGCGGATCTGCATCGCTCCGACGTCGCCCGACGCGCGATCGACCCAGATCGATCCGAGGACGAGCGATTCGTCGCCCCGCGTGGGTGTTATCCTGACCTCGACGAGGTCGACCTGCCGGTCGGCGATGTAGAGGGTCACGGTGTCACCCAGCTGGTACTCGTAGTAGCGCTCGGCGCCCCGAGCGAAGGGGTGGACGGCGGCACGTTCCGGGATGTCGATACCGCCGAGCAGGCGCAGGCTGTCGCCCGGCGCGGTGGCGACGAACCAGGGGCGGCTGAAGTCGAGGCCTGCTTCGGCTTCGGGGCCGAACGATGTGACGTAGCGCTGCCCGAGCATTCTCACCTGCAGTCCGGCGTCGCGATCCCAGGTCACAGTCGACGCCAATTCGCTCGCCACCAGCAGCTTGGGCGGCGCCAGCGGATCGCTGGAGAACGCGGCGCTGACCAGGGTGTTGAGCCTGGATGTGTAGTCGAGGAGGGTCGAGTCGGGCTGGTTATGACGGCGGCGCGCCAATTCGACGATGTCCTGGCCCCGGGCGGCCGGCGCGGCCGCCGAGATCAGAGCGACGAGCGCGAGGACTGTTTTGTGGCCACTACGCATTGCGCGGTGCGGTGTATCGGTCTTGAGCGTCATGGTCGAATCGAGCCGAGCACGTTCGTCGCCCAGTCATCGAGGCTCACCAGCGTACCGTCCCTCTCGACCAACTTGTAACTCTGCAGGCGAGCGTCCCAGTCGGGGTTGGTGCCGTCGGACAGCCAGCGCTCGATCCATTCGTTCTCTCGTATCGCTCCCAACTCATGGATCAGGACCTCGTTGGTGACGGCGCCGCTGCGGCGGATGCGCGTCAGCGCACGTTCCAGGGAGCCGCCGCGGTCCTGGAAGGCGAGGTCGAGCAGGAAAGCGGCGGCTGCTCCGCCATCGTAGATGTAGCGGTATACCTCGGGCTGCCAGAAGTCGCGCTCGGCATCGACGATCGAGCGGCTGCCGTAGATGCCGCTCTGTTGATAGCGTATGAGGCGCGCGGCGATCGCATCCAGAAACTCCTGCGGTGTGATGAGTTGGCCGACGAGCAAGGACTTCAGTGACATGTATTCGGTGAACCCTTCGGCGAACCAGCGGGGTGGCTCCTGCCGGAAGGAGAAGCCGATGGGTATGTACCAGTGCATGAGCTCGTGGGCGGTCGTTCGCATCCACTGGTGGAACTCGAGCTCGGCGGGCCCGTTTCCGCCGACGTAGACGATCCCCGACTTGCCGATGACCTGACCGCCGGTGCTGAGCCCCGGCACCTCGGTGGGTACGCGGCCGGCCCCCAGCAGGTGATCGCCGGCGCTCCAGCCGTCGCCGGCGATGCGGTGCAGGTTCCCTGCGATGCGGTTGACCGCCTCGAAGACGCGCTCGTCGGGTACGGGCCAGCGGCCGTGGACAGCGACGGTGAGGGAGCGCGGTCCGATGTTCAAGCGCTGCGTGCGCAGCCGGCCGACGACGAAGACGGACTGGATGATGTCGTCGATCTGGTATCCGATTCCGCTGCGCTCCTGGATCGTCGCGACGCGCCAGCTGTCTGGCATCCCGGTGAACCAGAGCTTGGCGGCGACCGGCCCGCCACGCGGCCGGTCGAGCCAGACGCGGGGCAACAAGTCGCCTGCGATGAGATGGCCGCCTTCGCTGTCGAGCTGAGAGGCGCGATGATAGAAGGCGGATTGTGGCGCCGGTGCGAAGACCATGGTGAAGCGTATCGTGACGCGCTCCGGCCGTGGCGCATCGATCAGATGGTGACCGGTGCCCAGCTCGCCGGCCCCCAACGCGACGTTCAAGTCACCGCCCGGGCCGCGCGCCTCGAGCCTGCGCAGCCGAGCCTCGAGACCGGGATAGCCGTCCCAGTCGGCGCGGAACAGCAGGTGGATCGTATCGGGTCGAGGCACGTCGAGCTCGATGGTGCCGTCGATCGTGTGCCGCGCCGGATCGAGACGCAGCCGGAACTCGGGGATGACGTCAGCCGGCGCAGCGGCTCGCTCGCCGCCGGCCGGCACGGGGTCGGGTATGCTGACGTCGCCGGGAGCGCCCGCCTGCCGGGGCTCGGGCTCCCGGCAGGCCGAGGCCAGCAACGCCACTAGAAGTAGTAGATACGATCTCCTCATTCGGCCCTCGGCGTCGGAAGGCGTACCACGAAGCAGGCGCCCTGATCCACATCGCGCAGCTCGACCTCACCGCCGTGCGCCCGAACCGTCTGACGGACGAGGGCCAGGCCGAGTCCTGTCCCGCGGCTCTTGGTGGTGAAGTCGGGGCCCCAGACCTGTTCGCGGTGCTCGGCCGAGATGCCGGGACCGTTATCCGCTATCGCGACCTCGACGGCGTCACCGGCCTGCGTGATGGTCACGTCGATGCGGCCGTCGGGTCGAGCGCTGAGCGCCTCGACGGCGTTGCCCAGCAAGTTCCTGAAGACCCGGTTCAGGGGATCGAGGTGTCCCTCGACGTGCGACACTGTGTCGTCCACGGTGAGCGTGCTCTTCACCGAGTCGGGCAGGTCGCGTCTGAGCAGCTCTTGCAGCATCTCCGCCAGGTCGATCCGGCTCTTCGGACCTTCGGGCAGGCGGCCGAGCTGGGAGAAGCTCCGGGCAATCTCATCGAGTCGCTCGGCCTCCTGTGAGATCACGTTCAGCGGCTCCTCCAGTCCGGTCGCTTGCAGTTTCGATGCGACGTGACGTGCCTGTCGTAGCGCGAGCATCAAGGGGGTCAGCGGGTTCTTCATCTCGTGGGCGACGCGCCGCGCCATCTCGGTGAGCCCCCTCAGCCGCTCGGCCTCGAGCGCCTGTCGCCGACCCTCCGTCAGCCGCTCCGCCATATTGCGGAAGGCCCGGCGCAAGACGGCGAACTCCGGAGGTCCGTGCAGCTCCGCCGGTCGCGGATCGGGCAGCGGCTCCTCGCGGGCCAGTCGGCCGGCCCAGTCCACGACTTCGTTGACCGGGCGACTGAGCAGGCGCGCCAGCTGGCGTGCCGCCAGCGCGGCGACGCCGGCGAGTGAGAGGCCGACGACGAGTGCGATCCAGGGCAAGGCGCCGGCGAGCCGGCCGGCGATCAGCTCCCAGCGTCGAGCGAGCTGGACCGATCGAGAGAGCTCGTCTTCGTGGCGCTGCGCTGCGGCCTGGACCAGGGAATCGGCAGCGGCCTCGTCCAGCGCATCGAGCAACTCGCTCCCGGTATCGCCGACCCGGCTCCACGCTTCGGCGCCGCCCAGCTCGACCTGCGTTCTGATCCCCCAGGCCGCCAGGCCCAGCAGTGCGACCGACGGAACCGCGGACAGCAGGAACAGGACGACGAATAGCCGGGTCGCGAAGTTGGGCCGGCCGCTTCGCATCTCCCTACGCAAGCTCACGGTTTGCGGGTTCAGGCGAAGAGCGCATCGTGGGCACGGGTCACCGCCGCCTGGAAGTCGCCGGAGGTGTCGATCTTCACCAGGACGTCGACCTCGTCGGCGGCGGGCGTCTCGTAAGCTGCCCGTTGATCGTCGAGCAACTCGATCCGGCCGTCGGTGACCTGGCGGCCGGGCCGGGAGAGCCGCGCCTCGAGCACCGGGCTGGGGGCGATACACTCGACGACGCCGAACAGCGCCTCGCGGGCCGCGGCCAGCTCCTGCGCCTCGCTGCGATGTCGCGCCTTCGACCACGAGGCGTCGAGAATGATCGAGTTGCCGAGCGCCAATTCGCGCTCCGCCTCGAACAGCAGTGCCCGATACGTGCGGTCGGTCCACTCCTGAGAGTAGATGCCGGTGCCGAACGGGACCTTCCGCTCGTCCCGGGGATCGATGCCGGCCAGCTGCTTGCGGACCACGTCGCTATGCAGTACGCGGACACCGGCGCGGCGGCCCAGCTCGTCGGAGTGGCGCGTCTTCCCGCTTCCCATCAGACCCGCCACGAGCACCAGGCGCGGCCTGAGCGACAGCGCGTCCTCCTGTGATTGTTTCAGGAAACGGCGTGCTTCCTCAACCGCCGCCGCCCTCTCTTCGGGGCTCGGCCCTTCCTGATCGATGACGAAGGAACGGACCTTGCCGCGCACATAGGCGCGATACGACTCGTAGAACCGCAGGAGCGACGGGACCGGCTCGTCGCTCGAGGTCTCGTAGTAGGCGTCGAGGAACGCTGCGGCGAGATCTTCTCTGCCGCGGAACCGCAGGTCCATCGACAGGAAGGCCGTGTCGGCGATCGTGTCAGAGTAGCGAAACCGCTCGTTGAACTCGATGCAGTCGAGGACACGGGCGCTTCCGGTCTGCGGGTCGATGAAGATATCGTCGGTCTGCAGATCGCCGTGACAATCGCGGATCCAGCCGTTCGCTATGCGCTCGTCGAACAGGTCGGGATAGACCCGCAGGAATCGCTCTATCTCGGCCCTGCAGGTCTCCCAGGTCTCGGGTTCGAGCGTGCGGCCGATGAACGGCTCGGTCTGCTCGAAGTTCTCGTTCCAGTTGTGCCTGACGACCTCCGGCGACCCGAAGCGGGCGATCTCGGGCGATGTCTCGGCGCGGGCGTGGAAGTCGGCGACGAGGCGTCCCAGGTCGTGCATCGTTCGTGGCTGGACGCGCTGCTCATCGATGAGGCGCGAGAGTCGCTGCGACTCGGGCAGCCGCCTCATGACGACGGCGACTTCCTCGATGAGGGCGGGCGCGGCGAAGCTCAGGCGGCCGTGCTCGTCGCGGTGCACGGCGGCGAGATCGAGATAGACATCGGGAGAGATGCGGCGATTGAGCTCGAGCTCGGCTATCGCTGCGGCGCGTCGTTTTTCGAGGGTCGAGAAGTCGAGGAATCCCATGTCGACCGGCTTCTTGACCTTGTAGACGTAGTCGCCGGCGAAGAACAGATGCGAGACGTGCGTCTGGCGATGCTCGACCGCGTCGACGTCGTGTTCGTAGCTAGCGGGTTCGAGGAAGAAATCGATGATCTCCTGAGGCGTGGCGCCCTGGCTCACGGAGACTCGTCCTCCCATTCGATCTCGAGGCTGCTGAGCCGTTTCAGCGTGCGGTCGCGGATCTCGCGAGGCTGCAGCTGCGGCTCGACCGACCGGCCGCTCCGCATTGTCTCGCCGATCAGCGGCTCGAGCTCGGAGCCGCAGTCGGGACAGCGATCGGGCCAGTTGGCCGCCTGATGGAGGGGGACGATGTCATCCTCGAGGCAACCGAGACAGCGGAGCACCTGTTTGGCGCCGGACCATTTGCCGCGTTTGGCGCTGGGCTCGCCGTCGATTTCGACGATATCCATGCTGAAATCGACGACGGGCGCCGCGCTTATCGAGGTACCTACACCGTAGCCATTGACCAGGGGGTTGAGCTCGCGGATGGCGTTCTCATCGATGCCACCGCTGACGAAGAGGTCGATGTCGGTGTAGCCGCGCAGGTCGAGCTCCCAGCGTACCTCGGCGAGTATGTCGTAGAAATCGCCGCGGCGGCTGGCGGGAGTGTCGAGGCGGAGGGCGGCGATGCGGTCGCCGAGCGCTGCGGCGACGTCGATGGCGACGAACTTCTCATCGCTGAAGGTGTCGATCAGCGCGATACGCGGGACCTTCGCATCGATCACTTCATCGAAGGCCTGAGTGGCGAGGGTCGTGTCGCCCATCACGAGCACGAGGGCATGCGGGATCGTGCCGGCCGGCTCGATGCCGAGAAGCTCGGCGCTGGCCACGGCCGCGACTCCGTCGCAGCCCCCGACATAAGCGGCCCGCTCGATCATCGGCGCCAGTGCGGGGTGCATGCGGCGGGCGCCGAAGCTGATGAGCTTGCGGTCGGGTCCCGCTGCCAGTCGGCAGCGGGCCGCCCGGGTAGCGATGCCCGAGGCCTGGCAGATCAGCCCGAGTGCCGCGGTCTCGTAGACGCCGAATGCCCTGTAGCTGCCCTCGATCTCGAGGGCCGGTTCCATGGCCCGGAAGACTTCGCCCTCCCGCATGGCGCGCACGTTCACCTCGATGCCGTCGAGCAGGTGTTCGACCTCAGCGGTGCCGGCGAGTACCGCCCACTCCCAGCCGTCGGGCAGCGACTTGGCGACGAACTCGGCTCGGACGTGCGCGTCGATGCCCTTGGCGTCGAGTATGGCGGCGGTACGCTGGAAGTAGACGTCGGAGACCGCGCCGGCCTTGATCTGCTCGGGCGTCGCGACGTGGAAGCCCATATAGTTCAACTCTTCTTGGCGGTCTTGGCGAAGAACGAGCTGAACTGTTGGGTCAGCTTGCGGCTACCGCAGTCCGGGCACTTGGGTCGCTTCGTCTCGTGTTCCTCAATGCGGAGACGCAGGCTGAAAGTCTTCCCGCATTCCCTGCACTGATACTCGTATAGCGGCATATACGGCCTCCTATTCGGTACCCGGAGAACGGGCGTGGCGGCTGTTCTGGGGCTCTCGCGGCAAAGGTAACACCGGCAGTTAGCGGCATCCAGAGACCCCGCGCCGAACCCCGTCTTGCCTGCGGGTCGGCGTGGGGGTCCCTGGACCCCACCGTTCGCGCCACTCTGGTCGCCGCAGGACCGCCTCGCTCCATGTCGCGCGCCTCGACTGCAAGCACGGCGGCTGCGCCGCCGGCGCGCTCCAAAATGCGCTC
>JASFTY010000181.1:0-7697 GCA_050050535.1 Gemmatimonadales bacterium
GACCGTCAGCCCCGGACTCGGGCAGAAGCAGGCGGGCGGCGGACCGAGATAGAGTCGCTTCCATGTCAGATCGGCGAGGGTGCAAGAGGTGTGCACGGTGCGCAGGCGCGATGCCAGCCGCGTATGTCTACTGTCTACAGGCTATTACGCGCCGCGCCGGCACCACCCCGCCGCAGCTTGCTGTAGGCTGGCGCTGACAGGTGTGGGAGTGCGGCGACACGGCGCGCGGCGGTGCCTCAGCGTAGGGGGGGGCCGCCGGCGGCCGGCTCGTTGTTGCTTGGGGGCCACAGTGGGGCGGCGCGGGGCACGGCGGTGGCGAGCCGAGCGGCCTCAGGCCCGCGCCGTAACGGCTTTTCACGAACGAGCCGGCCCTGCCATTAATGGCCCGGTAATTGACGTGATCCGCGCCGGACTTCTTCACGCACTCGAGCCGACAGGGTCTCGTAGAGATGAAGATCACGCACGTGGTGGGCACCCGGCCCAACTTCATGAAGATCGCGCCGCTGATGCGTGCGTTCGGCAAGGCGGACCATGTCGAGCAGCTGCTGATCCACACCGGGCAGCACTACGACAACGCTTTGTCCATCGACTTCTTCCGCGACCTCGAGCTACCGGAGCCCGACGTCAACCTGGGGATCGGCTCGGGGTCGCACGCCGAGCAGACGGGCCGGGTCATGATCGCCCTCGAGCCGGTGCTCGAGCACGCACGACCTGACTGGGTCTTCACGGTGGGGGACGTCAACTCGACGCTGGCGGCGGCGCTGGTGGCCGCCAAGCTCGAGATACCGATCGCCCACGTGGAGGCGGGCCTCAGAAGCCATGATCGCTCGATGCCGGAAGAGGTCAATCGAGTGCTGACGGACCAGCTGAGCGAGGCGCTGTTCACCACCGAGCCGTCGGCGAACGAGAATCTGAAGAGGGAAGGGATCCCGGACGAGCGCGTCCACTACGTGGGCAACGTGATGATCGATTCGCTGGACCGTTACCGTGCGCAGGCCGCGGCGCTCGACGTCGATGAGGCGCTGGGGGTCGAGCCCGGACGGTACGTTCTCGTGACACTGCACCGGCCGAACAACGTCGACGACCCGGACCAGCTGGCCGGACTGCTGGGTGCACTCGGCCAGCTGGCGTCGTACCACCCGGTGATCTTCCCGATCCATCCGCGGACTGCCCGGAACATCAAGGCCTTCGATCTCGAGGACGCCCTGGCACCGCTGAGCGTCCTGGGCCCGGTGGGCTACCTGGAGTTCCTCGCCCTGATGGAGCGTGCCGGCGTCGTGATCAGCGATTCCGGCGGGATTCAGGAGGAGACGACGGTCCTGGGCGTTCCCTGCGTGACGCTGCGTCCTAACACCGAGCGACCGATCACGATCAGCGAGGGCACGAATCGTCTCTACGACGGGGACCCGGACGGCTTGGCGGCCGTGGCACTGGAGGCCCTGGAGGGAGAGCGTCGCCCACACAGGCCGAACTTCTGGGACGGTGCCGCCGCGGAGCGAATCGCCCGGATCACGCTGAACGGACCGGCCGCCGGAAGTGTCGCGGTCCGCGTGGGCGGCCGCCGCAGGCTGCCGCGGGCGGCTGCAGGAGGGTGATGGCATGGTCGGTTGCCGCCCGGAACGACACCTGCTATATGCAGAGCCTGCAGTCGTAACCCGAGAGCTCGATCCCTGGAGACCGGAGTGAGTCAGCTGACTACACGGGCCGAAGCTATCTGGAGACCCGCCCGCCGCTCACGCCGCGTGGTGGCATGTGTCGCAGGGGCGCTGCTCGCCGTCGCCCCGCAGGCCGGCGGCCAGAGCCTGGAGCGCGGCTCGTTGGAGGGTAGGGTCACCGACGCCGGCGGTGCGCCACTGCCCGGCGCCTTGGTGCACGCCACGGAGGTCGCCACCGGGGTCAGGCACCGATTGGAAGCTCGGGCGGACGGAGCGTTCACCTTCCTGCTTCTTCCGCCGGGTGACTACGACGTCGTCGCGGAAGAGATCGGCTACCAGCCGAAGTCGGTCAGGGGTGTGCCGGTCCGACCGGGCCGCCGCCAGGAACTGAACGTCACGCTGGAGCTGGTCGAGCTACCGGTGAACGAGGCGGACGAAGTGCCGTTCCGTGGGCCGGTGGAAGACTCGCGAACCGGGCAGACACAGTGGTTCGATGATCTCGAGATCAGCCGGCTGCCGGAGCGGCGGCGCGAGCTACTCGGGCTCGGCCGCTACTCGACCGTGTCGACCTCCGGGCTCGAGGCCGAGGGGCTGCCAGGCTGGCTGAGCGGCGTCTACGCCGACGGCGTGCCGTACTCGGCGGCGCGGCATCCCGACCTTCAGGCGTCCAGTCTCGGCACCGGCGCCTTTCCGCTCAGCGAGTTCTCGTCGGCCGAGCTGGTCACTAACGGCCTGGACGTCGAGTGGACCGGGTTCGCGGGTGCCGCGCTGAGCGGCTACACGCGGCGCGGCACCAACAGACCCGAGGTCCTGCTGTACGGTGATTGGACCGGCGGCATGGTTACGTCCTCCGACCACTTCGACAGCCAGGACCTGGGACCGCACTCGGTCCGGGGTGGCGCGGTGATCTCGGGCCCCATCCTGCGTGACACGGCGCACTTCGTCTTGGGATTCGAGGCGCAGCGCCTCGAGACGCCGCTGCCAGCACCCTGGGAGATCACGACATACGACTCGGAGCTCCTCGAAATCGCCCAGGACTCCTTTGGTGTCGATATCACGGGCTACACCGCGCCACGCATCGTGAGCGAGCGACTCGGGTCGGCCTTCGGACGATTCGACTGGCAGATTACCGATAACAACGCCCTGAGTATGCGGGGGAGCGTGGCGCTGCAGGAGCGCGGCGGCGGCAGCGATGACCCGGGACTCGGGCACGGCCGAGTCGCCAGCTTGGGCTCGAAGGTCGAGGCCGCCGATCTCTCGATCGCCAGTGTCCTGGCCTCCCGGATCAGTCGGCCTTTCTCGAACGAGCTGCGTTTTGGCATCGACAGGACGCAGCGCGAGTACAGCGGCACATCGCTGCCCGGCACCCGCATAGTCGACGGCGGCCTCGCCTTCGGCACCGACCCGGCGGTTCCCGGGAAGTTCGACCGCCTGACCGTGACGCTCAGCGAGACGCTGCACCTGAACCTCGGATCACATCGGCTTAAGGGCGGGATTGGGGCGACCTACCTGTCGTATGAGGAGCGGTATAGCTGGGGGACCGGCGGCGAGTTCGCGTTCGCCGGTATCGATGAGTTCGCCGGGCTGCAGGGGTCGTTCACCGAGGCGGCCGGTACGGCCCCGTTCGCCAAGTTCCGCAACTGGCAGGTGGCAGCCTACTTGCAGGATACATGGCGGCCCGTGCCCGATCTCGAGGTATTGCTGGGCTTGCGCTACGAGTACGAGCGGCTGGACGACGGCGCGGTCCGTCGGAATGAGGACTGGCTCGGACGGTCCGGTCTGGACAATTCCAGCCTAGACCGAGGCCTGGACAAGTGGAGCCCGCGCATCGGCATGCGCTGGGACGTGGGCGGCCGGGGCAAGTGGCTGGTCAGAGGTGGCTGGGGCATATACCACACCCTCGTCGACCCCAGCACTTTTGCAGAGCTCGTCACCCACGACGGGCGCGTGCTCACACGACGGGGTCTGGGCGATCTCGACAGCTGGCCCGAGGTGCCCGGTCTCGACGCCGCGCCCATCGCGGGCCAGCGGCTCACGTTGCTGGGCCCGAAGTTCCGCGGCCCCAGGACGAGCCGGGTGAGCCTCGGGCTGTCGCGGCTGCTGTCCGACCGGACGGCCGTGCACCTGTCCGGCACCTACCGCTACACCGACCACCTGGCGCGACGTAGCGACCTGAACCTGGCCCCCACTCCTACGACTGCGGACCAGTACGGCCGACCGCTCTACGGTACATTGGTTCAGCAGGGGTCGTTGCTGACCGCGGAGCCGGGCACGAACCGGAGGTTCGAGGACTTCGCCCTCGTATCCGCCCTCAACGCCGACGGCGTCTCCAGTTACTGGGGCGGGACCCTGACGGTCGAGCGGCACACCGGCGACTGGCTGGACCTGGTGGTGAGCTACACGTACTCATGGACCGAAGACAACTGGCTGTCGGGCAGCGGGGGCGGCCCGGCGGCGCAGCTGGCGCCGTTCCCCGACAGCTTGAACCAGAGGGACTGGAGCAAGGGCACGTCCGACTTCGATGTCCCGCACAACCTGGTCGTCGCCGGCGAGCTCAAGCTGCCGACCGGCCTGGGCGGGATCCGCCTCGGCGCGTACTATCGTTTCCGCTCCGGCACGCCCTTCACGCCGGGCTTTCGTGACGCCGTGGACGTGAATGGGGACGGTTCCGGCCGCAACGACCCGGCGTTCATCGACGCCTCGCTAGAAGGTGTGGACGAGCTGCTCGCGAGATGGGACTGCCTGGCCGAGCAGGCCGGCCGTTTCGCCGCGCGCAACTCGTGCCGTGGCCCTGACATCCACCAGCTGGACGCTCGCCTGGCGATCGGGGTCTACATGTTCCAGGATCGGCCCATCGAGATCGTGGTCGACGCTTTGAACCTCCTCGACGCGGACCTCACCGTCCCGGATCGCGCGCTCTACTTGATCGATCGCGGCGCGACGTTGGAAACCGATCCGGACGGCACCGTCACGGTGCCGCTGATCGTCAACAGCCATTTCGGACTGCCACTGGCTCGCAACTCCACCGGCCGCTCGCTTCGGTTCGGGATACGGATGGGACTCTGACATGCGCACAACGATCACGGCCATCATGTGCGTTGCGGTCGCGCTCGCGGCTTGCCTGGATACGGGTGAGGACCGAGTGCTGAGCGTCCAGTCGACCGGAACCGTTCAGGGTTCCGTCTTCTTCGACGTGAACGACAGCGGTGATCTCGATGAAGGGGACACGCCCTTCGCGGGAGCCGAGGTCGGGTTGGCATCGGCAGGCGCGATCGTCGCGGTCTCGACAGCTACATCCGACGGGGACGGGCTTTGGACCATCCCGAGGGTCGACGTCGCCACTTACGATGTGGTCGTCGATTCGGCGAGCGTCGGTGACACCGCCCAGGTCTTTTCGATCGACCCGCAGCACTTCACACTAACCCCCGACGGCACGGTCACCATCGTCATCGGAGTCGCCGCCCGGCAGGCACCGTAACGACAGCGCCCCGCCTACCTCCGCTTATACCCTCTACCACCGCCGCGCCAAGACGACCCAGCGGCCTCCCCCCGACCCCGGAGCACCCGCTCGAGCGATCGGCATGTCCGGCCAGGCAATGGGACGCCTGCCCCTGTGAAAAAAGTTGGGGTCCGGGGCATGATGTTCAGCGTCATCCGGGCGCTCTTAATCGCTAAGTCGCATCATGGCAAATACTTAGGACCGGGAACGCCGCTTGCGTAGCCTTTATCTCAGAACGCTGCCCGATTGTTACACATAGGTCCCCCGCGCGCCCGCCGAGCGCGGGTCGAGCCAGTTTACAGCAGGCCTGCGGCTGATCTCCCGTGCCGTGCCACAGGTCATCGTCCGGCGTGTGATGAGATGTGAGGGGGAGTGAGGCGGAAAGGAGAGCCGGAACCCATGAACCGCAACACTGCAGCGCGCCCGCGCCGGAGATCGTTTCCCCCGGCTTTCATGAGCTTCCTGGCTGTCGTGGCCGTCGTCGCCTGCACCGAGACGATGTCCACCGAGCTGGCGGAGTATGATGGGAGCGCCGTCGAGGACATGGTCCTCGTCCCAGCCGAGGTCGTCATCGGTGTCGGGCAGACGCTTCAGCTGCGAACGACCTTCCTCAACGCGCAGGGCGAGGAGGTGCCGGGCCAGGTGGACGCGTGGGAATCCTCCGACATCCAGGTCGCCGTCGTCGACGGCGGCGGCTGGGTGACCGCGGTCGCGCCCGGTGAGACGGAGGTCAGCGCGACGGCGAAGAAAGGCGGCGGACACGGCCGCGACAACGCGCCGGGCCAGCTGAAGAAGAAATCGAAGGTCATCGTCGTACCGGACACTGTGGCCTCGGTCGAGGTGGTGCCGTCTTCGGGAAGGCTCAACGTCGGTGAGACGCTGCAGTTCGAGGCCGTGGTGAAGGACGCCGATGGAAACGTCCTCGAGGGACGGCTCGTCACGTGGTCGAGCTCGAACGCCCAGGTCGCCACTGTGGACGCGACCGGGCGCGTCACCGGCGCCGGCCCCGGTAGCGCCGTGGTCGCCGCGACCTCCGAAGGCAAGCAGGGCACCGCTTCGGTGGACGTGCAGGAGGTCGTCCGCGAGATAGTGCGGCTGGCGATCTGGCCTTCGGGTGTGACCGTGGAGTCCGGCCAGCGGGTGCAGTTCTACGTCGCGGCGCTCTGGAGCGACGGCGCCAAGGAATGCGACAGCTCGGCCGCGTCGACCGACAGGGGTGTGCTGTACAATCTCACCGACTATCCGGCGGCCTGCGATTCGGCGATCGCCCGTCTGAGCCCCTAGGACTCGTAGCGCTGCCGCGCCGCGGCCCGCGCCTCCTCGAGCTTCTCACCGATCTCCGGGTGCTGGAGCGCCAGGATCCGCGCCGCCAGGAACGCCGCGTTCTTCGCGCCGTCCACTGCCACCGTCGCCACCGGCACCCCGGGCGGCATCTGCACGGTCGAGAGCAGGGCATCCATGCCGGCCAGCGAGCCCGAAGTGAGGGGCACGCCGATCACCGGCTTCAGCGTGTGGGCGGCGACCGTGCCGGCCAGATGGTTCGCCATGCCGGCGCAGGCGATGAAGACCTCGACGCCCGCCGACTCGGCCCGCTTCACGTAGTCGAGCACCAGGTCGGGCGTGCGGTGCGCCGACAGCACCTTGAGCTCGCTCGGCACGCCCAGCTCGTCCAGCGTCTGCTTCGCCTTCTCCACCGTCGGCAGGTCGTTGGGGCTACCGGTCAGTATCCCCACCAGGATCCTATCGCTCTTGGCCATCAGCGCCTCCGAAAAGTCTTCGCCAAAAACGTGAGCCGCAGCGGTCGTCCGCCGGTCACACGGGTCACGAAAGGGAGGGTACGGCGGGGACCCACGAGCGGACATTTGGAGCGCGGCGGCGGCGAAGCCGCCGGGCCCGCAATCGAGCCGCGCGACATGAAGCGAGGGGTCCCCGCCGTGCCCGACCGTCGAGCGCAACGCCGCGCGCGGACGACCGCAACGGCGAACAGTGGCCCTGGAGGGACTCGTCGCGCAGCGGTGAGCGCGCGTAGCGCGTGAACCACCCCCGACCTTCCCTCACCGGACCGGACCTGGCACCTGAGGCGGCGGTCCACCAGTGGCCCTGGAGGGACTCGAACCCCCGACCTTCGGTTTAGGAAACCGCTGCTCTATCCTACTGAGCTACAGGGCCGCGCCCGGAACCCTACCCAGCCCCCTTGACCCGTGTCAATGGGCGCGGAGCTTAGTGCCATGATCAGAATGGACAGGGAGGAGTTCGAGGCGCTGGTCCGCGAGGCGCTGGACGAGCTGCCCGACGAGTTCGCCGAGCGGCTCGATAACGTGGCGGTCGTCGTCGAGGACGAGCCGAACCCCGAGGTGCTCCGGGAGCTGGGGTTCGACCCGCACGAGCTGGACGACGAGCTGTTCGGGCTCTACACGGGGACGCCGCTGTCGGACCGCGGGGTGGAGTACTCGGGGGTGCCGGACAAGATAGACATTTACATGGGGCCGATTCTGCGGGCCTGTGAGAGTCGCCGCGAAGTGGTGCGGGAGGTCAAGGAGACG
>JASFTY010000182.1:0-7696 GCA_050050535.1 Gemmatimonadales bacterium
GGCGGCTCGCCCACCAGCATCTCGTACAACACACACCCCAGACTGTAGATGTCGCTCCGCGCGTCGGGCTCGCCCTCGCCAAGCGCCTGTTCCGGGCTCATGTATTCCGCCGTACCCACCGAGACTCCCGTCTCCGTCAGCCGCTCCCCACCCGCCGCGCTCACGGCCAGCGCGATCCCGAAGTCCGCCACCATCGCCTCACCTTCGTGCAGCAGGACGTTCTCCGGCTTGATGTCCCGGTGGATCACGTCCTGGCGGTGGGCAAACTCCAGCGCCGAGGCGACCTGCCGGGTGATGCGCAGCGCCTCGTCCACGGGAAGCTGCGTCTCACGCTCCAGCCGGCCCCGCACTGACTCCCCAGCGACATACGGCATCACGTAGTACAGGAAGCCGTCGGCTTCCCCGGAATCGAGCAACGGCAAGATGTGCGGGTGATTCAGTTTCGCGGTGAGCTTGATCTCGCGCAGGAAGCGATCCGCACCCATGGCGGCGGCGAGCTCGGGACGCAGGACTTTGACCGCCACCTGGCGGTCGTGCCTCAGATCGCCGGCCAGGTAGACGACCGCCATGCCGCCGCTACCCAGCTCGTCCTGAAGCGCGTAGCGGTCGGCCAGGGCGGACCGCAAACGGTCTGAGTGCTCCGTCATGGCGGAGACACCAAGCTAAAGACTCAAGTGCACTCTCCTCATCACCCGCCCCCCGAGCCTCGGTCACAAAGTAGCCCCGAGGGGTGTTGAGATGAAACGCCCCCGACGGTGGTCGCCGCTTCCTACGCCCGGCATCTGGGGACCGCTGTGAAGTGCGGGGGCTCTCATCCTTGTCACCGCCTTATCCACAACGCATCGTTACCCTTGCGGGTCAGAGGGCTGGAAAGGGCAGGCGACTCTCACCGGAGTCAGCACAGTGGCATCCAAGCTCTCGTTGTTCTTCGCTGAGTTGAAGCGGCGGAAGGTCTACCACGTCGCGGTCGTCTACATCGTGGTTGGCTGGGGGGTTGCGCAGGGAGCGGAATACCTGTTCGGAGACCTCCTCGCCCTACCCCCTGTCATCTGGCAAGTCGTGGCAGGGCTGGTCCTTCTCGGCTTCCCCATCGCTCTCGTTCTGGCCTGGGCGTACGAGATTCGACCTGAAGAGCCGAGAGAGACTGAGCCAACTCCTGACATGGCGAGCGAGGCTCCGCAATCGGATCAGCGAAAATCCATCGCCGTTCTCCCCTTCGACAACCTCTCCGACGACCCGGAGAACGAGTACTTCAGCGACGGAATCACCGAGGACATCCTGACCCACCTCTCCCGGATCGAAGATCTTCACGTTACATCGCGGACCTCGGTGATGGCATACAAAGGCACGAGGAAACAGATCCGTGAGATTGCTGGCGAGCTCGGGGTTGGGACCGTGTTGGAGGGCAGCGTGCGGCGTGCCGCGAACCGAGTACGGGTTTCTGCACAGCTTATCGACGCGTCGACAGACACGCACCTCTGGGCTGACACCTACAACCGCGACCTGGAAGACATCTTCGAGGTCCAAAGCGCCATCGCCGAGACCATCGTGCGTTCCCTTAAGGCCAAGCTCACGCCCGAGGTCGTCAAACGAATCCGGAAGCACCCCACCGACAACGTCGACGCCTACGATCAATTCCTGCGCGGTCGGGAGGCGATTCGCCGGTCCGACGCCGAAGCAGCCATCGCCGCCCTAAAGGAGGCGGTGTCGCTGGACCCAGACTTCGCGGCTGCATACGGCGCTCTCGCCTCGGCGTATGTCCAGTCCATGTACTGGCATGGGGCTTCCCCGACGGAGGTCCTCCCGAAGGCCAAAGACGCCGTTACGCGCGCCCTCGAACTGGACGACGATCAGGCCCTCTCCTGGATGGCTCAGGGATGCATCCGTTACCACCTTGACTGGGATTGGGCAGGGGCGGAAGCGGCATTCGAACGTGCCCGGGAACTCGATCCCGGTGATGCCGATATCCTCCTCTGGAACGGTCACCAGCTGGCGTGCCAGCGACGATTCGACGAAGCAATCGAGTCCTTCAGGGACGGGGTTGCCGCGGATCCCCACCACATCTACAACCGTAGCTGGATTGGCTTCACGCAGGTCATGAAGGGAGACCCGTGCGAGCGGGAAGAGGCGGAACGGCACATGCGCGAGGCCATCGCTCGCGATCCGAGCAACCACGAAGCCCAGCAGTTCCTCGGTTGGGCCTTACTATGTTGGGGCCGTTTCGACGAGGCGGCGGAACAGTTCTCCACATGCCATGAGCTCGTGCCGAACCCGTTCTACCTCGTCCTGAGAACGTGGGCCCTCATGGGAGTGGATCCCGATTTGGACGTGACCGGAGCCCTGGCCGAAGTCAGAGGCGCCGTCGAAGAGATCCAGTTCCATGAGGCGCTCTCCGTGATGGCCATCATGGAGGGCGATCTGGAGCTGGCCCTCGACCACCTCGAGACCGCCGCGGAGAGGCGATCCCCCATCGCTCCGTGGTTCCGGAACCTCTCCATTCTGGCAGATCCTTTCGAGGGCTACCCTCGCTTCCAGAGCTTGAATCGCCGGATCTTCGGACCAGATTCTTGAGTCTGGCGGGGCGGATCGTTCCCGTCGTCCGGTGTCAGCGGCGCTTGACCCCCGCCAGCGCCCCTCCGATCAGCCGGTACGCCCCCTCTCGCGCGAGCCCCTCCGGGTCCCGCTCAGCCGACGGGGTCGACGCGATCCCCAGGGCCGCGACCTTCTCGTAGCTGAACATCTCGGCCAGCGCGGCGGCCAGCTCGACGCTGGTCGGGCCACCGGGCACGTTCAGCGAGTGACCCGGCACCTCACGCGGATCGAGCACGTCCATATCGATGTGAACGTAGATCACGTCGGTGAGCTGCGACAGCCGCTCCATCTGATGATGGATGTGCTCCGACCGCGTCCGGATATCCTCGACCGTGACGTGCTCGATGTCGGAGCGGTCGATCAGCTCCTGCTCCAGCGGGTCGGTGTCGCGCACCCCGGCCATCACGATGTAGCGCGTCGGCAACGCGGGATCGAGGCCCGACTCGAGCCGCAGCCGGGTCAGCGCCAGTCCGGCGGACACCGCCACCGGCATCCCACCCAGCATCCCGCTCAGCGTCGTCTCCGGCGTGTTGAAGTCGCCGTGCGCGTCGATCCAGACCAGCCCGACCCTGAGCGGACGGCTCGACGGGCCGGAGTGCTGCAATCCTCCCAGCATCCCCATCAGCGAACTGCAGTTGGCCAAGAGACCCACCGACAGGTAGCCGTCGCGCCGGTTACCGGCGACGATCTCCGCCAGGTGCCCGTTCGCCAGACCCAGCCTGTGCCACTCGCCGTACTCGCGCTGCTCGTCCGCCGTCAGCGCGACGGTGCTCAGCGGCTTGAGCTCGACGCCCAGCCCCCTCAGCCGCGCCTCGATACCACCTTCCGCCAGGTAGTCCGGCACGTCCGACAGCTCGGGCACGTTGCGCGCGCCGGAGTACGGCATCTTCACCAGTGCGACCTTCACTTTGCCCTCCGCCGAGATGTAGCCCTGCGCCGACACGATCGCCGGCGCGACGGTCAGCGCCGCCGTCACGATCGCCAATGCCCTCATCATCTCACCCCACTCGCGTTATCCGCCGACCTCCAGCACGACGATCTCGTCGATCACGTCGTCTCCACGCGGCGGTAGGCTCAACAGCAGCCCGTCCTCTCTGTCCTCGTACCTCACGACACTGCCATCGCGCAGCAGACGAGCCGAGCGGACGGGCCGCGACAGCGGCGGCAGCGCCAGGATCGGACCGTTCCAATCGAGCACGTGCACGTAGACCGTTCGCTCCCGCTGCGTCGTCACGCCCCAGAGGTCGGGCGCCAGCGGGCCGCCGCGCGTCCCGTAAATCGACTCGCCGTAACGTTCCAGCCAGGCGCCCACTTCCCGCAGCCGCGCCACGAACTCCGGCTGGATCTCACCGTTCGGCATCGGGCCGACGTTGAGCAGGAAGTTGGCGTCGCTGCCGGCGGCGCGGGCCAGATACTGCACCAGCTCCCTGGTGCTCTTGTAGCTCCGGTCGGTGATGTTGAACCCCCACGACCGGTTCATCGTCTCGGCCGTCTCCAGCGGTAGCCGGCTCACCTCCGCGACGTTGAACCCGGCGGTGTTCTGTCCCGGCAGATCCTTCTCGAACATCTGGAAGTCTTCGCCCGGACGGGGAGTCTCGTGATGGTTCGAGCCGATGAGCGCCTGCGGCTGCAGCTCGTGGATCAGCGAGTACGTTCGTTCGAGCCGCCAATCCGCGTCGGGCCGGTCCCACATGCCGTCGAACCAGATGCCGCCGATCTCACCGTATCCGGTAAGCAGCTCGCGCAGCTGCTCGTCCATATAGTCGAGGTAGCGATACCAGTCGCCCTCCTGCGGCCGCCCAGCGCCCAGCCCCGTGCGACCGCGCGGGTAGTAGTCCGGGTGATGCCAGTCGAGCTGCGAGTAGTAGAAGAAGAGCTTGATGCCCTGACGGCGGCACTCCTCGGCCAACTGCGCCAGAACGTCCTCACCGTAGGGGGTGCGGTCGACGATGTCCCAGCCCGAGACCCGCGAGTCGTACATCGCGAACCCGTCGTGATGCTTCGCCGTGATGGTGATGTACTTCATGCCCGCCGCCTTCACCAGCGACACCCACGCCGCGGCATCGAAGCGGATCGGGTTGAACTGATCGGCCAGCTTCTCGTAGTCGGCGACCGGTATGCGCCGCACCTCCATCACCCACTCGCCGGAGCCCAACACGCTGTAGATGCCCCAGTGCACGAACAGCCCGAACTTAGCGTCCTGGAACCATGCCCGGGCCGCGATGTTCTCCGCGGCCGCCTCGTATGACCCCTGAGCGTAACCCTCGACCGCCGCCGCGGCGGCGGTGCACGCCAGCGCCAGCGCGCCGGCGGCGCCCAGTAGCCCGCGCCTCCTACTCACCGCCCGGCACCAGCCCAGGCTTCCGGCTCAGCAGCGCGTCCACGCTGTACTTGCCGGGGCCGACCATCATGAGCCCCAGAGCCACCCACAGGTTCTTGAACGCGTGGGCCGGCGTTCCTACCCCGCTCACGACGTGGTTCACCGTGGCGACGAACATCGTGAAGGCCAGTGCCGCGCAGGCCGGCCGGAAGAACAGGCCCGCAGCGAACAACAACGCCCCCAGCGTCTCGGCCAGCGCCGCGAGAAACCCGAAGAAGGCGTGACCGAACCCGATCCCGAAGTTGCTCATCGCGCCGCCGACCCCTGCCCACAGCTCCGGGCCGCCCGTCAGCTTGGACCAGCCGTGGAAGTAGATGAAGCCGAGGCCGAAGCCGAGCCGCACGACGAGCAGGCCGACGTCCTTGTACTTCTCCAGTCCTTTCCAGATCATCGATTCGCCTCCATTCCAAAGTCATCGGTCGACGCGACGTGGCGCCGTCGAGAACCCTCTCAGTGCCGCCAGCCACCGGCGCGTCATGATCGCCAGCGCCGCCTCGCCTTTCGCCGCGCTCGCCAGGCTCGGATCGCCCAGATAGCCCGTCTCCGAGTGCGCCGGATCGGACGGGTCGCGCGAGAACAGGCCCGGTTGGTAGCCGGCATAGTCTCTCGCTCGGCCCTCACCGTAGTCGGCCGGCGGAAGGTCGTCGCTTACCAGCTCAGGTTGCAGGAACAGGTTGATCGAGGTCTCTATCTCGTCTGCGTGGCCCCCGACCAGCTGTTCCTGCAACGCATCGATCTCCGAAGTCTCGAGATCGTCCCACGAGACCACCAGCGCCGGCGTGCCGGTGCGCACGCGAATCTCCCGTGCCGCGATGGCGATGGGCAGGCCGGTAGCCAATCTGATGCCGGTGTTGAGAAAGACGATACGTTGAGCGCCGTGCTCCACCAGCGAGCGGGCCACCTCGAAGACGTAGCTCGCAAAGACGTCGGGGTCGCTCACCTCGGTACCGGGATAGTCGCGGAACGCCGGGAACCAGCCGTGCAGAATCGGCGGCGCCACCAGTACCGGCAGCGAGTCCACGGCCTGCCGGCACAGGTATTCCATGACTCTCTGGTCCGCGTTCATCGGGAGGTGCGGCCCGTGCTCTTTGGCGCCGGCACCGAACGGCAGTACGACCAGCGGCGCCTCGCGCAGCCGCGCCTCCGCTTCCGGCCACGTGAGCTCGCCCAGATACGCACCCGGCGTCCCCGTCTGCGCCCACGCCCCGCCCCAGCCGGCCAAAATCGCCAGGAGGGTCGCCGCTACGGTCTTACACACAGTAGGACCTCCTATAATAGGTGCGCCGAGGAAGCAGAGGCCCAGCGGAAGTCACCCTTCCCGCCGGGCCACGTCTCGCACCGGACTCCGCCTCAGTCGTTATGGTCCGCCGGACTAAGACCTTCAGCGCCGGGCAAGATGCCGATCAATTGTGCCGGATCGTG
Organism: Gemmatimonadales bacterium; assembly: GCA_050050535.1. GTDB lineage: Bacteria > Gemmatimonadota > Gemmatimonadetes > Palauibacterales > KS3-K002. Next base: position 6,395 of record JASFTY010000182.1, read on the forward strand.
GATCAGCACTGGCAAGTGTTGCGGACAAATCCAGATCGTCGTGCCACGGTACTCCAATGGGATCAACGGTGTCACGTCGGTCCCCCGCTCGCAGGCCAGGCACGCTCTCGCATCGCGCCTAGCGCTCACCCGCTCCTCCCTCGCCATTAGGGTCTCCTTCCGCCGCTACCGTACACTGCCGACGACCTCGAGCCGCGCACCTCACACGTCTAGAGCTGCCGCGGCCCTGTCGAAGTCCTCAGGCCTGAAGTAGAGGACGTAGCCGTAGTGTCCTCGGCCGTCCGCCACACCCGTGGCGGCAGCCACGTTGACGTTCGCCTGGTAGAGCCGCTCGTGGACGCCCACCAGCGCACCCGGCTCGTCATCGCCCTGAATGAGCAATGCCGGGTATGGCCCATCTAGGCTGAGCCCCGCCTTCTTACTTTCGTTCTCCATCTTCGAGACGTCTTCCGGGAACAGCGTCAGCTGCGTTCGCATCGGACCCATGGGTATGGCGGTCATGGCATGCAGGTTGATGCCGATCTCCGCCAGCTGCGACAGTAGCTTGTATGCCTCACCGGGTCGGTCCTGGACCGCGGTGTGGAAGTAGCTGACTCGGCGGACTTTGCTGGCCATCGGTCCTCCTCATGGCGGCGCCCGTGCTCGCTACACGGGCTCGGCGTGGGCGGCGTTTTCTAATACTCTATAGATGAGACCTGCGTCCCGGGCCAGCAAGCCTGCCCGCTGACCCTACCAGCGGACCTGAAGAGGCACGGCGGGACGGAGATCGACGCGATCGTCTCTCGCACCTCCGTCCAGCTCGATCTGCATCAGCGGCTCGGGCCCCCGCTCGATTGCCACCAACCCGAGCCGCGAGAACGCCTCGAGCTCCGGCGATAACGACCCCGCGCCTTCAGGAACCACGAGCGAGACTCCCGTGATCGCTCGCGTACCGTTGGGATGTTCAGGGACGTCCCAGGCGGGCCCGCGGCTCCAGGGAAGGAAGAACAGGAAGGGCTCGTCGAGATTCTCGGAGTTCAGGCCTACCGGGATGACGACACCTTTCGGCAGGTACGGTGGAGCGTAATCCCAGGTCCCGAACGAAAGGTCCGCCCCCGGCGGAAGGTCCGCCCCCGGCGGAAGGTCCGCCCCCGGCGGAAGGCCCGCCTCAGCATCCGGCGATCGCATCCCGACGCCAAACGGATTGGCCGGGTCCCCCGGATCGGTTCGCTCTCGCAGACCTGTTCGCCGGATGCCCTCCGATGCTGCCTCGGCCGGGTCGACGAGCCAGATGAACTCGAGGTAGGCGTTCTCGAAGAAGAT
>JASFTY010000183.1:0-7669 GCA_050050535.1 Gemmatimonadales bacterium
ATCGTCACCACCGCCATCGCGATCCGGTAGAACGACCCGGCCCCGGAGCCCACGGCCTGCGGTATGAGCGCCATGGCGATTGCGATGTTGGTCATGATGATCGGTCGGAGGCGAATCGGCGCAGCCTCCAGCAGAGCTTCCAGCGTTCCGACACCCTTCTCACGCAGCTGGTGCACGTAGTCCAGGATCAAGATCGCGTTGTTGACCACGATACCGACCAGCATGATCAGCGCCATCATGCTGAAGATGTTGAGCGATTGGCTTGCCAGGAACAGGCTGAACACCGCCCCGACGAACCCGAGGGGCAGCGTCAGCATGATCGTGATGGGGTGGATGTACGATTCGAGAATCATGGCCAGCACTATGTACGTCAGCACGATGGCTAGGACGAGCGCCTTCAACATCTCCGCTAGAGACTCCTGGAACATCTCGAACTGGCCGGTGATCTCGTAGCTGTAGCCGGGCGGGAAGCCCATCTCGTCGAGGCCCAGCTGGACCTGGCGGGCCAGAGCCGTCAGGTTCCCGCTCGCGATATACGCATCGATTTGAACTGTACGCTGTTTGTCGTTACGCTGTATGGTCGTTTCGCCGTCTTCCAACCTCAGATCGCCGAGGACGCCGATCGGAACCATGCCGCTCGCGGTCCGGATCTGCAGCGATCCCAGCTCGCCGACCCGGTCGCGCGCGCTCTCGGTGAGCCGGACGCGGATATCGCGCTCGTCACCAGCCTCGCGATAGACACCGGGAGTAACGCCTTCGATCGACGCGCGCAGCGCGCCGCCCACACCGCCGACCGTCACGCCGTAGTCCGAGAGCACCTCACGGTTGGGGCGAAAGACGAATTCCGGTGGGGGATCCTCGATAGTGTTGCGAACGTCGATCAGGCCCGGGATCGCCGCGACCACCGCCGTCGCCTGCTGCGCGATCGTCTCGAGACGGCGGCGCTCCGGTCCCTTCACCAGTACCTGCAGGGGCGCATCGCCGCCCGGCCCGACGGACTCGGTCAGCGTCACCGTTACGTCGGCGTCGGGAATCGCCGCCATCCGCTCACGGATGACGGGGAGTAGCTCTTCGGTCGGGCGCTCCGACTCGACCGTGACCTGGATCTCCGCAATATTCACCTCGGCGACGGAGCCTCCCCTGAAGCCACGCGCCTCGCCGCCAATGTGGGTCAGCACCGACGTGATCTCGGGGATCCCCGCGAGAGCTGCCTCCGCCATCGCCGCCGCCGCGTCGGTCCGCTCCGGTGGCGTGCCCGGCGGCAGCTCCAGGGTCACCAATGCGAGCCCCTCATCCTGTTCCGGCATGAACTCGCCACCCACGAAGGCGACCTGGAACGCTATGGCGAGGACCACCAGGGCGACCGTTCCGCCGATCACCGCCCACCCGTGCCGGGGAACGGCGAGTGCCCACTCCAGCGCCCGGCGATAGCCACGCTCCAGCCCCTCGTACTCGCGGTCGAAAGCCCGCCAGACACCGGCGAGCCAGCTTTCCGTCTCTTCCAGCCGGGTCTCGTGGGTGCGGAGCAGCTTCGAGGCCAACAGCGGAGTGAGCGTGAACGAGATGAGGACCGAGAACAAGGTGGCGAAGACGACCGTGAGCCCGAACTGAAGGAAGAACTGGCCGATAATGCCCTGCATGAACGCGATCGGCGTGAAGACCACGACGTTGGTGAGCGCCGACGCGGCGACGGCGATGGCGACCTCGGTCGTCCCGACCTCCGCCGCGTCCCTCGGCACCTCCCCCCGGTCGAGGTGCCGGTAGATACTCTCCAGGACCACGATCGTGTTGGTGACCAGGATGCCGACCGTGATACCGAGCGCCATCAGGGTCATCACGTTGATCGTGAACCCGACCTGGTCGATGGCCAGGAAGGTGGCCACGATCGTCGCAGGCATCGCGATGGCGGCGACCAGCACTCCGCGCCAGGAGTGGAGAAACAGGAAGAGCACCACAGTCGTCAGGATGATCCCGATGAATATGTTCTGAAAGATGTCCTGCACGGCCTCGCGGATGAACTCGCTGGCGTCGCGCGCGATCTCCATCCTCGCACCGGGAGGTAGCTGCCCGCGCAGCTCATCGACGGCTTCGAACACGCCCTGTGCGGTGGCGACCGTATTCGCATCGGACTGCTTCTGGATGGAGAGGCTCAGTGCCGGTTGCCCGTTGTAGCGGGCGATCTCCCGAACGTCGGGGTGCCCCGCGCGCACGGTGGCGACGTCGGCCAGTCGGATCCTGCCGCCCTGGGGGAGGAAGAGCGGCAGGTTCCTCACCTCGTCGAGCGAGCCGTACTCGCCCACTACTCGTACGGAGAATTCCAGGTCGGGCTCGGTGACGCGCCCCGCCGGGACCGTGATGTTCTCTCTACCCACCGTCGCGGCTACGTCGGTGATCGCGAGGTCGTAAGCGCGCAGGCGGTCGGGATGGAGGAGCACCTCGATCTCGCGCTCGCGGCCGCCGGTCAAGGTGACGGAAGCGACTCCATCCACGCGCGACAACTGCTCCCGTACTACGTCGTCGGCGAAGTCGGTGAGCGCCTCCAGCGACTGCGGGCCGGAGATCGTCACGTCCATGATCGGCATCGCATTGATGTCGAGCTTCAGGATCGTGGGCGCCTCGGCCTCGGAGGGAAGCTGGGCGCGAATGGCGTCCACCTTGTCTTTCACTTCGATGGCCGCCAGGTCCGGGTCGACGTCTAGATCGAACTCCACGATCACGGTGGAGACGTTCTCCTGAGAGAACGAGACGAGCGACTCGAGGTTGGCAATGGTCGAGATGGCGTCCTCGATCGGCTCGGTGATCTCGGTCTCCACCTCCTCGGGACCGGCGCCCGGGTAGACGGTCGTCACCGTCACGTACGGCAGGTCGATGCCGGGTAACAGGTCCAGGGCTATGGCGAAGTAGCTGAACGCGCCGAGCACGACGAAGACGATCACCAGCATGCTGGTGAGCACGGGCCGCGAGACGGACAGATGCGCGAAGAAGCGGAACATGGCTAGATCACTCCCCGACGATCCGGGTTTGCACGCCGTCCGACAGCAGCGACGCCCCCGAGACGACGATCCGATCACCCTCCGCCACTCCCTCGAGGACCTCGACCGCGTCAGTCCCTTCCAGCCCCAGCCTGACATCCCGCCGGTGGGCGAGCCCCTGCTCGCCAACTACCCAGACCGTTCCCTCACGCACGGCAGCCCGCGGGACGAGCACGGCGCTGTCGCGCCGCCCGACGACCACACGGGCCGTGACGAGCGCACCCGGCACTACCGGCCGAGCGTCCCCGGTCGCCGCCGCCCCAACGGGGCGACCGGGGAAGGTCAGTTCCACCTCCAGCAGGCGCGACTCGGGATCGGCTTGCAGGGCTACCCGCGACACCTGCCCGACCAGCCCGTACTCCGGGAGGTCCGCAGCTTGTCCGACGGCCAGCTCGCGCGCCTGCGCCGGGCTCACCTGCAGCAGGACCTGAACGCGGGAGAGATCGGAGACGCGGACCAGCGGATCGCCGCGGGAGGGCACGGTGCCTCGCGTCTCCAGGATGTCGGTGACGACCCCGTCGATGGGGCTCGTCAGCACGACCGCCCGCCGTGCCGCCTCGAGGTTCGCCTCGGCGACCGTGAGCGCGGTGAGCGCGTTGTCCCAGTCCTGCTCGCTGATCGCTCCATCCTCGCGCAGCGGTCTCAAGCGTTCGACGTTGCGGCGCGCCTGCTCCCACGCCGCCTCCGCCTGTCGGACCGCCGCCTGCGAGCCCTCAGACGACTGCCGGAGCATGACGTCCCCGACCCGCACGCGCTGCCCAACGCTCACCGGGATCTCGACGATCTCGTCCTCGGTCCGCGCCCTGATGGTGGCGCTTCTGATCCCGCGCGTGCTGCCGGTGAACTCGCGCCGCACGACCAGAGGGCCGACTCGGGCCTCGGCCACCTCGACCGGCACACCCGTCTGCCGACGGATCTCTTCGACACTCAGCGTGGGCTCCACGTCGGCGGTCGCCTGGATGACCCGGATCACGACCAGGAGCACCAGCGCCAGACCCGACACCCCAACGACGATACGTTTGATCATGGGAACCTCAGAAGCTCATACTTGCCGCCGCTCAAGCGCTCCAAGCGAGCGAGCGCTCTCACGTAGTCGTATATCGCTTGAACCTCGTTGACGCGTGCCTCGTCCAGCAGCAGCGCGGCGTCGGAGACCTCGAGTTGTGTGGACAGGCCGCTGGCGAACCGTGACTCGGCGAGCGCCAGCGCCCGCTCGGCAAGGGCGGTGGTCTCGCGCCTCGCCTCGATCTGCGCCCGCGCCATCTCGTACTCGGCGAGTGCTGCTGCCAGCTCGACCTCGAGCCCCTCCCGCAGCTGCGCCTCATCCAACCGAGCCTGCCGCAGCTGGGCTTGCGCTTCGGCGATCCGGCCGCGGGTGCCGAGCCCGTCGAAGATGTTCCAGCTTACCGCCAGTGAGACGCTCCAGTCCTCGCGCCACTCGGCGAAGCCCGGCGGTGTCACGGTCTCGGGGAACGCCTGAAAACCCAGATTGCCGATGAAGCGCAGCGACGGAAATCTCTGACCGCGGTAGATGGCGATCGTCGCCTCGCGCATCTCCGTCATTTCACGGGCCGCCCGCAGAGCGGGACGCCGCTCGACGAGGCGCGCCAGCTCCCGCTCATCGACCTCGACCATCTCGGGGCCGCCCCGCGTCGTCAGAACCAGCGGCTGGTCGGCGGGCAGGTTCGCCAACCGCTTTAGTTCCAGGATGGCCAACTCGACGGCGTTGCCGGCCTGGACCACGGCGGGATCCCGGTTCTCGAGGTCGACCCGGGCTCGCAACAGCTCGAACTCCGATGCGGTGCCCGCCCGGAAGAACGACTCGACCTGGCGCAGATGGGCTTCCGCCACCTCTCGACTGGCCTGCGCTATCTCGTGCAGCCGCTGAGCCAGGACCGCGTTCAGATACGCGACCCGCACCTGGAGGGTCAGCTCGGCTACCGCCTCATCGTGCTGGTGCGTCGCCGCCGAGCGGTACAGCGTCGCCGCGCGCCGCGCCGCGCCGACCGAGCCTCCCGCAAACAGCAGCTGAGAGAGCTGAATGTTGGCGATGTAGTTGTTGGGCCGACCGAAGGGGAGATCCTCGAACGCCTCCGACGACGAGTCGTCACCCGAGTCCGGCCCGCCGAACTCGATGTCATCGAAGATGGTCTTGATCGCCCGGTTGTACGTGAGCGCAGCGGACAGCTGGGGCAGCGCCGTCGCCGTCGCCTGCGTCACCCGGGAGGCGGCCTGGTCGATCTGCGCCCGCGTGGCGGCGATCTCTTCGCTCTCCTCCAATGCTCGCGCCACGGCCTCGGCCATAGAGAGCCGCAGGCCGTCCGGCGGGCCGACGTCCTGCGCCGCCGAGGACGCCGCATGACCCAGCAGAGAGAGGATGACCAGCAGAAACGAGCATCTTGGATACGGCCTATTACGTCTCATCCTTCTTTCCTTCGCACCGAGTCCCGAGCGAGCGCCACGCTGACGCCTGCGGCTGCCCCAACGAGCGGGCTCGCCCGGATCATTCCGCGTTGAGTCGGCTCCAGTCCTCGAGCACGGCCCTGGCCCGCGGGAGCACGAACTCGAAGAACCCCCGCATCTCCGCCAGCCGCGCCCGGCCCCGCTCCATCTCCGGCGGCAGCTCATCCCGCGTCCGCTCGATCAGCGCGACCAGATGCGCCAGCCGCTCCAGCGCTCTCTCGAACCGGCGGCCGTACTCGTCCGTCGCCCGGTAGTACGTACGCCGGTCGCCCGGGCGGCTGGTTCGCCTCAGCACACCATGGCCCTCCAGCAGTCGTGTGTTCGTGCTCACGCTGCCCCGGCTCACCTGCAGCCGGTCCGCCAGCTCCTCCAGATCGAACTCCCTGTCCTCCACGATGAGCAGGGCGAAGATCTTCCCCGCCGTGCGCGGCAGACCGTCCTGCTCCCAGAGCAACCCGACCTCTTCTACAAAGTGCTGGACTGCCGGGTGCATACGGGAGCCCCGATCGTCGTCTCTGCCAAGCTCGCTCATGTCGTCCGCGCCCTCAAGATGCGTTACCGCCAGGCCGATACCGCGCCATCGAGGGGACTATGATAGTCACGTCAGTTTATTCAGTCAAAACTGAACAAACCGACCGCGATCGAACAGACAGCGGGGCAAGTAGCCTGATCTCTGGCGCTCTGTAGGTACATCCTTATCGTGGTGCCGTGCGTCTAAGAGATCAACCACAGGCAGATTCACCGATTGGACGGGAGGCGAGGAAAGATGTTCCGGCTGGAAGCAGTAACCATTGCCACGCTGGCGGCTCTCTCGATCGGGCTCCAAGCGCCTCACGCTCAAACCGTTGTGACAGGCGACAGCGTTCTTCGCCAGATGCGGATGGCCAGCTCGGAGAACGCGCCGTTCGTCCAGGATACACAGGGCGTCCTCACACCGGAGAATGCCAACGAGGCCAGACTCAATCGCCTGCAGCCACCCGATCAGGTGATGGATGCCATCGGCGTCCGGCCGGGGATGGTCGGTGCGGAGATCGGAGCGGGACGGGGCCGCTACGTCGTTCAGCTGGCGGTACGGGTCGGAGAGAGCGGAAAGATCTACGCCGAGGACATAGACGCCGAAGCGTTGCGATACCTGGAAGGACGCTGCGCGCGCTGGGGACTCACCAACGTCGAGCCGATCGTCGGGGACGTAGTCGATCCGAGGCTGCCCGAAGGCGAATTAGACTTCATCCTCGTGATTTCATCTTACCACCACTTCGCCGATCCGACAGCGCTGCTGCGTAACGCCAGGGCGTCGCTCAAGCCCGATGGCATGTTGGCCATCGGCGAGTGGCTGGGGAGCACAGCGCCCGAAGAGCTGGAAGCTGAAATGAACGCGGCCGGCTACAGGCTGGAACGCACCGAGACATTTCTGGAAGCGAACGATCTGCACATATACGTCTTCCGAATCGACGATGCCAGCCACTGATCGGAGCTGATCAACCCGGCTCGCGTTCCAGCCCCAGAACGCCGCCGACGGGCAGCCGAGTGACTGTCCGGTCTCGAGAGGCCAAGGATAGACGGGCGCACCAACGGGTGATCGATGAAAGTACCTTTGCCATTGGCTTTGCTCACCTCGCTTGCGTGGGCGGCCCTCGACTGCGAGAGGACCGCTACGCGGCAGGACACGAGCGCGGTACGAGACAGTGCCGGCGTCCGCATCGTGGAGAGCCAGCGAGGAACATGGACCACTCCATGGCACGTAGGGGCGGAGCCAATCTTCAGCATCGGCAGCGCCGATGGCGATCCAGACCAGCTACTGTACCGGGTCATCGGGGCGATCGGATTGCCGGGCGGTCGGATCGTGATCGCGAACGAAGGGTCCCTCGAGCTCCTGTTCTATGATGAGGCTGGGAACTTCCTCCACCGGGCAGGACGGCGGGGAGGCGGCCCGGGAGAGTTCCAGTCGCTCGAGTGGCTAGCGCGGTACGGGCCCGACTCGGTCCTGGCCGTGGATGTCTCGGGTCAGCGCGTGTCCTATTTCGATGCCGATGGGAACTTCGGACGTTCGGTGCGGCTGGAGCCGAACGCCCAGATCCCCTTCCCCCGCCCCGTCGGGGTCTTCGGCGATGGAAGCCTTCTCGCTACCCAGGGCAGCTTCAGCCTGGGAGGCGAGCCGCCGGTCCGGGCGGAAC
>JASFTY010000184.1:0-7653 GCA_050050535.1 Gemmatimonadales bacterium
GACGCTGTCACAGGTCGAGAAGATCGCCGGCGGACCCGGTAACTACAAGGCCACGATCCAGCGCACCCCGCGCTATGTGAACGCCAACTGCACAGCCTGCGGCGCCTGCGTCGAGGCCTGCCCCGTGGAGCGCACCGATAACTTCAACTGTGGAATGAGCAAGACCAAGGCGATCTATCTGCCGTTCGACATGGCTCATCCCCTGCAGTTCGTGATCGACGGCGACGTCTGCCCGGGCAGCGAATGCGGGAAGTGCATACCCGCGTGCCCCTATGCGGCGATCGACCTCGACATGAAGCCCGAGACGATCGAGCTGGACGTCCAGGCGGTGATCTGGGCGACGGGCTGGGACCCCTTCGCCGCCGAGACCATTGCCAACCTCGGGTTCGGCACGCATCCCAACGTCATAACGAATCTGATGATGGAGCGTCTCGCCTCGGGCAACGGACCGACCGCCGGCACGATCCAGAGACCGTCCGACGGCAAGGAGATCGACAGTGTCGCGTTCGTGCAGTGCGCCGGCTCGCGTGACGAGAACTACCTCAAGCACTGCTCCGGGGTCTGCTGCCTGGCATCTCTCAAGCAGGCACGCTACATCCGCGAGCGGTATCCCGAAGCGCAGATCTACATCTTCTACATTGACATCCGCGCGCCGGGGCGGCTCGAGGACTTCTTCGTCGCCACCGAGCAGGACGACAAGCTCACCCTGATCAAAGGTAAGGTGGCGAAGATCACCGAGGACGCCTCCGGAAGCCTGGAGGTCGAGGCGGAAGACACGCTCACGGCCGAACGGGTGAGACAGAAGGTCGACCTCGTCGTGCTGGCCACCGGTATGGTGCCCACCGGCGCCGGCGCTGTGCAGGTCGACGGCGGGCTGCGGACCGACGAGTTCGGGTTTCTGACCAGCGAGCAGGACCAGCCGGGGCTGCTGGCCGCCGGATGTGCCAAGCGCCCCACGGACGTGGCCACATGCGTGCGAGACGCCACTAGCGTCGCCATGAAGGCCCTGAAAACCTGCGGGGAGTGAAGGGTGGAGAAGAAAGTAGCCGTATACATCTGCCGTGGCTGCGACATCGGTGAATCGCTCGACGTCGCGGCGCTGAGCGAAGTCGTTACCGGAGAGTGCGAGGTCGAACTCTGTCGCGACCACGAATGCCTCTGCGGCGATGCCGGCCTCGAGCTGATCAAGGGCGATATCGAGCAGGGCGCTAACGCTCTGGTCGTCGCCGCCTGCTCGCCCCGATTCAAGACCGACGACTTCGCCTTCGATGGCTGCTTCACCGAGCGCGTCAACCTGCGCGAGCAGGTGGTTTGGAGCCACGAACCCGACGACGAAGACACCCAGATGCTCGCCGCCGATTACCTGCGCATGGGCATCGCTCGGGCGAAGAAGGCAGCACTACCGGAACCGCTCGTCACAGAGGTCGACAAGACGATCCTGGTCGTGGGCGGCGGCGTGACCGGGATGGAGGCGGCGCTCGATGCCGCAGGCGCCGGCTACCACGTCGTCCTGGTGGAGAAGGAACCACAGCTCGGCGGCTGGGCCGCCAAGTTCGCGTGGCGGTTCCCCCTCAATCCTCCCTACCGGGAGCTCGAATCGGTCGACTTGAGCGAGCGTATCGCCGCCGTCGAGGGCAATGAGCGGATCACCGTTCACACCAGCACGACCATCGAGAAGATCAAGGGTCAGCCCGGCCAGTTCGACGTCTCGGTCAGGGCCAACGGGTCGAGCTCGGAATTCCGCGTCGGCGCCATCGTCCAGGCCACCGGCTGGAAGCCCTACGACGCATCGCGGCTCGGGCACCTCGGCTACGGCCGCTGTCCCAACGTGATCACCAATGTGCAAATGGAGGAGTTGATCGCCGCTGGCGCGATCACCCGGCCCAGCGACGGGGCGCCGGCTCGCCGGATCGCCTTCATTCAGTGCGCCGGCTCGCGCGATGAGAACCACCTGCCCTACTGCTCCGCCGTCTGCTGTCGCGTGACGATCAAGCAGGCACTGCTGGCTCGGCAGTTCGACTCCGAGGCCGAGGCCTACGTCCTCTACAAGGACATCCGCGCCCCCGGACAGTACGAAGAGTTCTACCGGACGGCCCAGGACGATCCCGGCATCTTCTTCACCAAGGCCGAAGTGGTCGGCGTCGAAGAGTCCGCCGACGACAACCTGAGCGTCGAGGCCGAGGACACCCTGTTGGGGGACAAGATCCGCATCGAGGCGGACCTCGTCGTCCTGGCGACCGGCATGGTGCCGGCGGCGGCCGACGGTGAGGGCATCCGCAAGCTCGTCGACGCCAAGGCGATCGTCGCAAAGGGCGAAGCGGGCGCGCAACTGGAAGCGGCGAAGACCACGGTCGAGGAACTCGGGCACCTCGAGGGGACCGCCATCCTCAACCTCGACTATCGCCAGGGCCCGGATCTGCCGGTCCTGAAGTACGAATTCCCCGACTCACACTTCATCTGCTTCCCGTACGAGACCCGGCGAACCGGCATCTACTCCGCCGGCTGCGTTCGCGCCCCCAACGATTCGCTCGTCTGCATGGAAGACGGCGCCGGCGCGGCGATCAAGGCGATCCAGAGCATCGAGCTCACCAGCCAGGGCAGAGCGGTTCACCCCCGCTGGGGCGATACCTCCTACCCCGATTTCTTCATGCAGCGCTGTACCCAGTGCAAACGCTGCACCGAAGAGTGCCCATTCGGTACCCTCAACGAGGACGCCAAGGGTACGCCGCTGCTCAACACCGCCCGCTGCCGCCGCTGCGGTATTTGCATGGGATGCTGCCCGGAGCGGATCATCTCCTTCAAGGATTACTCGGTCGAGATCGTCTCCTCGATGATCAAGTCGGTCGACATACCCGACGAGTTCGAGGAGAAGCCTCGCCTGCTCGGCCTGCTGTGCGAGAACGACGCCTATCCCGCGCTCGACGTCGCAGGCCTCAAGCACATCAAGCACAGCGCCTACATCCGCTTCATCCCGGTCCGCTGCCTGGGTTCGGTCAACACCGTCTGGGTCGCCGACGCACTGTCCCGCGGCTTCGACGGCATTCTGCTCCTCGGCTGCAAGTCGGGTGACGACTACCAGTGCCACTTCATCCGCGGCAGCGAGCTGATGGAGACACGCAGCGAGAACATTCGCGAGAAGCTCAAGCAACTCGCACTCGAAGAGGAACGCGTCCGTATCGAGCAGATCGCAATCTCCGATTTCGAGAGGCTACCGCAGATCATCAACGAATTCGCCGAGCAGATCGATGAGATCGGCATGAACCCGTTCAAGGGGTTCTAGGGAGCGTCGCGAGGATGTCCAACTCCAGCGTGCTGGTTCCGGATCGAGAGTTCGTCAAGCAGGTAATCGCATCGGGCGGTGGCGACCTGAAGAAGTGCTACCAGTGCGCCACCTGCTCCGTAGTATGCGAGTTGGCGCCCGATGACCGGCCCTTCCCGCGCAAGGAGATGATCTGGGCGCAATGGGGACTCAAGGATCGCCTCATCGCAGACCCCGACGTCTGGTTCTGCCACCAGTGCAACGATTGCTCGCTCAAGTGCCCGCGCGGCGCCCGCCCCGGCGACGTACTGGCGGCGGTCCGCCAGCTGGCGGTGCGCCACTACGCCGTCCCCAAGTTCCTCGCCCGCTGGGTCAACAGCGCCAAGCTCCAGCCGCCGTTGATGGCTCTCACGGCGGCGCTACTCGCTCTGGCGCTCGTGGCCCGCGGGCCTATTGAGCGCGCCCTCGGCTTCGGTGAGCCCCACGGCTTCTACGCCGAGTTCTTCCCGCACTGGTTGCTCATCGGCTTCTTCGCCTTCTTCACCGTTCTCGCGATGGTGGCAGCCATACTGGGGATCGTGCGGTTCTGGCGGGCGATGCGAGCCGCCGATGGCCGCGCCGGTTCGCCGGCGCCCACGGTTGGCATTCTCAAGAGCATCATCCGGACCATCAAGTCGATTCTGCTGCATGACAAGTTCGCCAAGTGCAGCGCCCGGGCTTCGCGCCGCGTCTCGCACCTGGCTGCCTTCTACGGGTTCCTGGCGCTTTACGTCGTCACGATCTGGGCCGTGCTCGACCTCTACGTGCTCCCCAGCTTCGGGGTCGCTTCCTTGTATCCGTTCGAGCTGTCGCACCCCATGAAGGTCCTCGCCAACCTCGGGGGCCTGCTGCTGCTATTCGGAGCCGTTAAAGTCATCAGCGATCGGCTGCGTAGCGCGGAGGACGACCAGACCAGCACAGCCTTCGACTGGATGTTCGTCTGGCTGCTGCTCGGCGTCGCCGTGACCGGTTTCGCGATCGAGATACTGCGCTTCACGATCGAGCCCACGACTCAGTCGGCGGCGGTTACCGCTGCATACGCGATCTACTTCGTTCACCTGGTGCTCGTGTTCCAGCTCCTGGTATATCTGCCGTACTCCAAATTCGCCCACCTGCTCTACCGAACCACCGCTATGGTGTACGTGGAACACACGGGGCGGAGCCAGCAGCTGGCGAGAGCCGCCTGAGGGTGTGGGATGCGACCGACACGGAGGAAACCGAGATCGATGTGAGGGGCTGGGGAAACTACTCCACTCATCGCTGCATAGAGGAGAGGGACAATCATGGACCAGCTTGTCAGGCCACACGGAAAAGACAAGAAACTCAAGCCGCTGCTATTGCAGGGCGACGAACTGGCGAGCGAGCGGAAGCGAGCCGAGTCGCTGAAGAAAATCACCATAACGTCGCGGGAGACGGGCGACACCATCATGATGGGCATCGGCGGGTTCACGCCCCTCGATGGCTTCATGGGCGAAAAGGACTGGAAGGGCGTCTGCACGGACATGCAGATGACCGACGGCACGTTCTGGCCCATCCCGGTAACCGTCTCGGCGACCAAAGAGGATGCCGGCGCCATCAAGGAAGGCGATGAGGTAACCCTGGTCGACGAAGAGACAGGGACCAACATGGCCATCATGACGGTGACCGATAAGTACACCATCGACAAGAAGCTCGAATGTCAGGAGGTCTTCAGGACCACCGACGCCGAGCATCCGGGCGTCGCCATGGTGATGGCACAGAAAGAGGTCAACCTGGGCGGCCCGATCAAGGTCCTCAGCGAGAGCTACTTCCCCGAGGAGTTCAAGGGCGTCTACATGCGGCCGGCCGAATCGCGGCAGATCTTCCAAGAGAAGGGCTGGCGAACCGTAGCCGCGCTCCAGCTCCGCAACCCGATGCACCGCTCCCACGAGTACCTTGCCAAAATCGCCCTCGAGATCCTCGACGGGCTGTTCATTCACCAGCTCGTCGGCAAGCTCAAGCCGGGTGACATACCGGCCGACGTTCGGGTCAAGTGCATCGACGCCCTCGTGGACAATTACTTCCTCAAAGACTCGGTCGTCCAGGGCGGCTATCCGCTCGACATGCGCTATGCCGGGCCCCGGGAGGCGCTGCTCCACGCCGTGTTCCGCCAGAACTACGGCTGCAGCCACCTCATCGTCGGACGCGACCACGCCGGCGTCGGCGACTACTACGGGCCGTTCGACGCCCAGGAGATCTTCCACGAGATCCCCGAGGGCGCGCTCGAGACCCAGCCGCTCAAGATCGACTGGACCTTCTACTGCTTCAAGTGCCGCGGCATGGCCTCGATGAAGACCTGCCCGCACGGCAAGGAAGATCGCCTGCTGTTGAGCGGCACGGTCCTGCGAAAAACCCTCTCGGAGGGCGGCGATCCACCCGAGGACTTCAGCCGGCCCGAGGTCCTGGCCATCCTGAAGGCATACTACGCCGGCCTCGACGAGAAGGTCGAAGTCAAGCTCCACGGTGTGGCAACCGGAGATGTTAAGAAGAAGAAGAAGTAGTAGTACAAATCAAAAACGAGCGCGAGGACGTCGGCATGGATCTGATCACTGTAACCAGGAAGAGCGGGCTACTGTTCGAGGTCAAGGTGCGCGAACATACGGTGGCAAGCGACATGAGCGTCAGCGATGGGGGCACCGGTGCCGCACCCTCGCCGGCCGAACTCATAGCGGGATCGCTCGGAGCCTGCATCGCGATGGCGGTGCAGAGTCACTGTGACAGCAACGGGTATACCGACGGCGACGTCGGCGTCAGTCTGACATTCGAGTTCGCAGATGACCCCAAACGCGTGGGCGTCATCGCCGTCGACGTCGAACTGCCCAACGGGGTCCCCGAAGAGCGCCTGCAGGAGATACGAGACGTGATCGCAGGGGCCCCAATCCCCGAGACCTTCAACCGTAAACCCAAGGTGGATGTCGAGTTCGCGTAGCCCGCATAGAATAGGCGATCAGGAAACGGTAGCCTGCAAAGGAGGACTCTGATGGAGAAGAAGGAATTCGGTGGGAAGCTGATCGAGATCGACGAGGACGGGTTCATTCAGGATCCCGACGCGTGGGACCAGGCCGTCGCCGCGGATCTGGCAAAGACCGAAGGCGTCGACGCGATGACCGACGATCATTGGAAGGTCGTCAACTACCTGCGCGAGTACTACCTCGAGTACAACATGGCGCCCATGATCCGCAAGCTCTGTAAGCAGACCGGCTTCAAGCTCAAGGAGATCTACGATCTGTTCCCCAGCGGGCCGGCAAAGGGCGCCTGCAAAGTCGCCGGGCTGCCGAAGCCGACCGGCTGCGTCTGATACCGGCGACACAGGAGATTCGACAGTGACGCTCCGCCAGCTCCTGCACGACAAGCGAAAGACCATCGCCCGCAGATGGCTCGAGGCCGTACTGGCGACCTACCCCGGGAACTCCGCCGCCCTCTTCGCGCGCGAAAGAGACCCGTTCGCCAATCCCGTGGGCCACAGCTTGCGTGTCGGTACCGAGAGAATCCTCGACGCCCTGCTCGACGGCGCCGACGTCGACGAGCTACGCAAGCACTTGCACGAGATCATCAGGATCAGAGCGATCCAGGAGTTCGCTCCCTCACAGGCCCTCGGCTTCGTCCTCCACCTGAAGCACCTGGTGCGGGCCGAGCTGGCAGAAGAACTGGCGGACCCGAAATTCTCCGTGGAGCTGGCCGGACTGGACGCGCAGATCGACCGGGCCGCCCTTCTCGCCTTCGATTCCTACGTCGAATGCCGCGAAAAGGTCTACCAGCTCCGCCTCGACGAAGTCAAACGACAGGTCGCCTGGATCGTCGACAAACTCAACCAACACGATCCCGACCCGGGTCTTGTTCAAATCGGCCCGAAGCCGGAGCGCTGAAGGAGGTAACGTGAGCCGCGAGGATTCACGATGAACGTGTTGCTGGCGATGATCGCTGTGGTCGGCCTCTTCCTACTGGGGCTCCTCGGCGGAACGCCCGGCCTGCGCTGGGTGGCCGGCGTCGTCATCCCTTACACCGCCCTGCTGCTCTTCGCCGCCGGTCTCGTCTACCGCGTCTTGAGCTGGGCGAACGTACCCGTTCCCTTCCGTATTCCGACGACCAGCGGCCAGCAGCGGTCGCTCAGCTGGATCCGGCAACAAAGACTCGAGAACCCGCACAACACGCTCACCGTGATCGGAAGGATGGCCCTCGAGGTCCTGTTCTTCCGCTCGCTACTGAAGAACACGAAGACCGAACTGGTCGAGGGACGCAGGTTGGTGTATGCAACCGAGCTGGGTCTGTGGATCGCGGCGCTCGCCATGCACTGGTCGATGTTGTTCATTCTGATCAGACACCTGCGGCTGTTCACT
>JASFTY010000185.1:0-7617 GCA_050050535.1 Gemmatimonadales bacterium
CTCTCGAGCAGAGCCCGAGCGCCCTCGACGTGAACATCGAAATCGGTCGCTGCTACCGAGCGCTGGGCAGATCGGAGGAGGCGGAGACGCACCTGGCGCGCGTCCTCGCGGTCCGCCCCGCCAACCCGAGGGCGCACTACGAGCTCGCCCTCGTCCACGCCGCGGCTGGCGACCGGGACGGGGCGCGTGAGCACCTGCGTGCGGCGCTCGAGGTCTGGAGCGAGGCGGAACCGGGCTACGAACTGGCGCGTCAGGCGGGAAGTTGACAGGCCACATAATGGGTCTATACTTCGGCGGTTACGCCTTCGGGCGGTGGTTCCCCGGACGAGAACGAGAGTGAGACGGAAGGTTTAGAAGGTGTACGGTTTCATCCTCATGCTGCTCATATTGGACGCGTTCCTGCTGCTGCTGGTCGTGCTGCTGCAGTCGGGTAAGGGGGGCGGTCTGGCGGCCGAGTTCGGCGGCGCCTCGTCGTCGGCCGACACCTTCCTGGGCGGCCGGCAGGCGGCGACGCTGTTGACCAAGGCGAGCTGGGTGACGGGCGGAGCCTTCATGGGTCTGGCTCTGCTGCTGGCGATCCTCTCGGCCCGCACGCGGGCGCCATCCTCGGTCCTGGAGGGCCAGTTCGCGCCGCCGGCGCAGGAGGAAGCGCCGGTGCCGCTGCTGGATCGCGAGGGGTCGCCGGAAACGCCGGCAGGCCTCGATTTGGGAGAGGAGGGCGGCACGCAGCCCGCTGAGGAAGGTGGAACGCCGCCTGAGGGCGGCAATTGAGGTAACGTGGCACGGCCCGGTTCGCCGGGCCGTTTTCTTATAAGGAGTGGCCGGGCGGCAGGTCGAAGAAATCGAGGAAGCGACCCCTCTCCTGTTGAGCTTCGAGCCAGGCGTCGAACCCGGAGTCGATGAGCCCATCGGTGCTTCGCTGGTGGCGAGCCGCCTGAACGGCCAGGTGGTTGGCGTACTCGTTCTTGGGGTCGCCGGCGTGGCCCCGCACCCAGAGCCATTCGATCTTGTGACGGTCGGCGAGCTTCTTCAGCTTCTGCCACAGCTCGAGGTTCTCGATCGGGCCGCCCTTGCGTTTCCAGCCGCGGGCGATCCAGCTGGGAACCCACTCGTTCATCCCTTTGACGAGGTAACTCGAGTCGGAGTGAAAGGCAACGCGACACGGACTCTTGAGGGCGCGCAGCCCTTCGATGGCGCTGCGCAGCGCCATGCGGTTGTTGGTCGTGTCGGGCTCGCAGACGTAGTAGTCGCGCCGGGTCCAGCCGCGCCTCTCGTCGAACAGCTCGATGAGACCGGCGGCGCCGCCCGGCCGCGCCTCAGCGCTGAACTGGTTGCCGAGGCACGATTCATCGGCGTGGATCGAGACGAGCTCGCGGAATTCGGGGGCCGCCATGGCGGCTAAAGCTAACCCGGAACGAAGCGGAGCGCGAAGCGGGCTCCTGGTGTTGGAGGACGGCTCGGTCTTTCCCGGCCGGCTGGCCGGAGCCGACGGCCAGCTAGCGCTCGGTGAGGTCGTGTTCAATACCAGCCTGGCCGGCTACCAGGAGATACTGACCGACCCCTCCTACGCTGGCCAGATCGTCACCATGACCGCGCCGCTCATCGGCAACTACGGCGTGACGCCGGAGGACGATGAAGCGAAGCGGCCGTGGGTGGCGGGGCTCGTGGTCCGCGAGCTGAGCCCCAGCCACAGCAACTGGCGGGCGCAGACCGGCCTGCAGGAGTACCTGACGGGTCACGGTATCGCCTGCATAACGGGGGTCGATACGCGGCGGCTGACGCGCTACATCCGGTCGGAAGGCGCGATGCGCTGCGGGATCGGACCCTCAGAGATGGGGGTGGACGAGATTCTCAGAAGCGTGAGCGCGCATCCGCCGATGGCCGGCCTCGATCTCACGCAGGTCGTGACCACGCGCGAGGTCTACGAGGTGCCGGCGACGGGGATCGCGCGCTATCGGGTCGCAGTCTACGACTACGGTGTAAAGCGCCGCAGCCTGCAGATACTGGCCGGACTCGGCTGCAGCCTCACCGTCTATCCCTCGACTACGCCGGCAGAGGTCGTTCTGGCCGCCGCTCCCGACGGCCTGTTCCTCTCCAACGGTCCGGGCGACCCGGCGGCGGTGCCGGGCGTCACGGAGTTGATCGACGCCCTGGCTGCGAAGCAGGTTCCGGTGTTCGGAATCTGCCTGGGGCATCAGTTGATCGCGCGAGGGTTCGGCGCCGAGACCTTCAAGCTGCTTTACGGGCATCGGGGTGGGAACCACCCCGTTCACAACCTGGCGACCCGTCGCGTCGAGATCACCTCTCAGAACCACGGCTTCGCCGTGGGCACCGACGGCGAGACAGTGCCGGGTGCGCCGGATCTTCGCGCCACGCACGTCAACCTCAACGATGGGACGCTGGAAGGGGTCCGGCACCGGGAACTCCCCATCTTCGCGGTCCAATTCCACCCCGAGGCAGCCCCTGGACCCCACGACAGCCGCTATCTGTTCGGCGAGTTCGTCCGCCTGATGGGCGAGCGGCGCCCGGGCTGACGGCCCGCGTCGCGCGGTCCGGAATCGGACGCCCTCCGACTTGACTTACTCGTTCTGAGACAGTAACTTAGGCGCCCATCTCCCTCCCGTTATCGTTTCCCTTGACGGCACGTCAGAGTGCTCGTCCCAGGTAAATGGAAGCTCGAAAGAAGAGTCCCCGAGGCTGGTGGGTTGCCCTGGTGGTAGCCGGAGTCGTCATAGTGTTCGGCACCGGCCTCATGTTGATCGTGTACACGGCCACTCCCAGCGATGGCATCACGATGCTGGCCAGGGACCGGATCGCCATACTCCCGCTACGGGGAGTGATCACGCCGAGCCACCGCGTGATCCGGGAGCTGCGGGACTATCGGGACGACAGTTCGGTGCGAGGGTACGTCCTCTGGGTGGACTCGCCGGGCGGCGAGGTCGCTCCTTCACAGACGATCTATCGGGAGCTCGCTCGGGTTCGCGAGGACGGCTACCCGGTGGTCGCCGCCATTGGATCGGTAGGTGCGTCCGGTGCCTACTACGCTGCCTTGGCAGCGGACACGATCCTGGCGATGCCGGGCTCACTCGTCGGCTCGATCGGCGTACTGATGGAATTCCCCAACGCCCAGGAGCTGCTCGAGAAGGTCGGGGTCCGCTTCGAGGTGATCAAGAGCACCGAGCACAAAGACCTGGGGTCTCCGTACCGCGAGGTGACTGAGGCCGAGCGAGAGCTTCTGCAGGAGGTGGTCGATGATGTCTACGACCAGTTCCTCGACGTGGTCGCGGAGGAGCGTGGGCTGTCGCGCGATTCGGTGATAGAGGTCGCCGATGGCCGGCTGCTGTCCGGCCGTCTGGCTGTGGAATATGGACTCATCGATGGAGAAGGTGACCTGGTCGATGCCATCGCTGTAGCGGGCAACATGGCGGGCCTCGGGCCGGAGCCGCGAACCGTAGTCCGTGAGCAGCGCCGCGCTGTGACCTGGTTGGACCTTCTCGTTAATTTGGCCGCGCTGGCGACAGGCCAGGGCGGGGCCGTGGGACCGCTGGGTGAATCGTTGCCAGGTCTGGATCGGGGACCGCGGCTCATGTATCTGCTCAGGTACCGGTAGCGGCGGCGGGGGTGCCGTTGGAAACCGTTCGCTCGCTGCGCGCGTTTTTACTTTTCGATTGCTGGAGGAAGGGATGACCAAAGCCGATTTGGTCGAACAGGTTGCCCAGGCGATCGGGCCCGGGATCACGAAGAAGGACTGCGCCGCGGTGGTCGATGGCTTTCTGAACGCGATCCGGCAGGCGCTGGCCGATGGCCATCACATCGAGATCCGGGGATTCGGCACGTTCAAGGTGCGTAATAGGCGTGCTCGTGTGGCCCGGAATCCTCGAACGGGTGACCCTGTCAGAGTGGAAGCGCGGGCCGTTCCGGTTTTCAAGCCCTCGAAGAACTTCCGGGCGCAGGTGGCTAGCGAGTCCGAGGGCGGTGTGTAGAGTATGCGGGGCTAGCACCTTGCTTTCCCCCGCCGGGCCGCTTGCGGCCCGGCCCGCTTAGAGGAAGGTATACCAATCGGATGACGAGAGAGACTCTGGTTTCACTGCCGCCAGAACGGGTCCTCGAGCTCGCTAGAGGGTTCTTCACCGGTTCCGCCTCCGGGTACTCCGGCACGCTGGTCGAGGAAGGTGCAGGCTACGTGCGCTTCCAGGCCTTCCGCGGTCAGCTGGCGATCTCCGCGTCGGCGGACGGCGACCGGACACGAGTCCGCTGCTCGACCCTGCGCCACCACCCCTCCATCGGTCAGTTTCTGCTGCAGCTGGGAACCGAATCCGCCGCGACCGGGCCCTGAGGCAGGCGCACAGCCGCTTGCTGGACGGTCCGGCGCGGTCTACGATGGGCGTTGTCTGACTGACGGCTTATCGTCGAGCATCGTCATGCATGTGAGATGCCTGTTCTTCGCGGCCTACCGCGAAGTCTTCGGGGTCGATCAGCTCGAGCTGGAGTTGCCCGACGGATCGACGCTGGAGGCGCTGATCGAAGACGTGCGAGCCCGGGCCGGCACCTCAGTCCTGCCTCGGCAGCTGGTCGTCGCCGTGAATCGAGACTACGCTGCCGTCGAAACGGTGCTGCGGGACGGGGATGAGGTGGCGTTCATACCGCCGGTGGCAGGAGGCTGAATGTACTGCGTCGTCACGCGCGAGCCGATCGATGCGGCAGACCTCATGCGTCGCGTACGCAGCGACGCCGATGGTGTGGTGCTCGTCTTTGCCGGCATCGTCCGTGACCACCACGAGGGTCGCGCGGTAGAGGCGCTCGCCTACGAAGCCTACGAGGCAATGGCGGTCGAGAAGATCGAGTCGATCTGCGAGGAGGTGGGTGCTCAGTTCGAGGTGGGCGAGCTGGCGGTGGCGCACCGGGTCGGCGAGCTGGCCGTCGGGGAGACCAGCGTCGTCATCGCCGTCGCCGCGCCACATCGCGATGCCGCCTACATGGCGTCGCGCGAGATCATCGAGCGTCTCAAGAGCGAGGTCCCGATCTGGAAGCGGGAACGCTACTCGGACGGCGGCACGGCCTGGCGCGAGGGGGCCGTTCCCGAGCCGCCCGAGGCCGAGAAACCCTGACATCCGGGGCCGATCGACCCGCCATGCGTCTTGCCTACCTCCTCTCCACCCCTTAGCTTGCCAGGCACGAAGTCCTCTCTCAATACGTAGCCCCTTCACCAGCTAAGCCCGCGGCGATCCGGCGGGCGGCCAGCGCCTTGCTTCGCCGGGAAGCTCGTGCTGCAGAGGGTCGTGTCCGGACCGCGCGGGGGATCGGGATTGCCGTATGTTCAATAAGATTACCGTTGTTGGTGCGGGACACGTCGGCGCTACACAGGCTCTCCGTCTGGCGGAGATGCAGGTCGCCAAGGAGATTGTGATCGTCGACATCCTGGAGGGCATCCCACAGGGCAAAGCTCTCGACATGTTCGAGTCGGGCCCGGTCATGGGCTTCGACACTCGGGTCATCGGGGCCAACGGTTACGACGAGGCCAGCGGTAGCGAGATAGTCGTCATGACCGCAGGCATCCCGCGGAAACCGGGGATGAGCCGCGACGACCTGCTGGCCACGAATGCGGGGATCGTCCGCGATGTCTCCAAGGCAGTCAAGAAGGCATGCCCCGATGCAATCTACATCATGGTCTCCAATCCTCTCGATGTCATGTGCTATGTGGCCAAGGAGACGACGGGCTTCCCGGCCGGCCGGGTGTTCGGGATGGCCGGCGTGCTCGACACGGCACGCTATCGCACGTTCATCGCCGAGAGGCTGAAGGTCAGCGTCGAGGACATCCAGGCGTTGGTGCTGGGAGGTCACGGCGACACCATGGTGCCGTTGGTCTCCTATACGACGATCAGCGGCATTCCGCTGACCCAGTTCCTGGGCCAGGACGAGATAGACGGGCTGATCGACCGCACCCGCAAGGGCGGCGCCGAGATCGTGTCCTATCTCAAGGAGGGTAGCGCCTACTACGCGCCTTCGGCGGCCGTGGCTCAGATGGTCGAGGCCATCGCCAAGGACAAGAAGCGCATTCTCCCCTGCGCCGCCTGGATGGAGGGTCAGTACGGCATCTCCGACACCTATCTCGGTGTCCCGTGCAAGCTGGGCGCGGGCGGTGTCGAAGAGATCGTCGAGGTGGAGCTGACCAAGGACGAGCAGGCGGAGCTGGAGAAGTCGGCCGAGCATGTCAAGGGCACGATAGCGAAGCTCAAGGAACTCACCTAGCTGAAGCGGGGGCGCGGGTTTCGCGCCCCTTCGCTTTTCGGTCACCAACAAGACGAACGGGGAGCTCCGACATGCCTGAAAGGACGAGCTTCCGGGAAGGGTTGAGCTACCGGGGCGGCTCGAGCATGTGGGCCTGGGTGCTCCACCGCGTCACAGGGCTCGGCGTCCTGCTGTTCCTGAGCATTCACATCCTGGAAACGTTCACGCTGAGCTTCGGGCCCGATTTCTACGACCACACGATGGAGCTGTACAATACGGCCTACTTCCGTGTGGCGGAGGTCGGCCTGCTCTTTGCGGTCCTCTACCACGCAGTCAACGGGACTCGAATCACAGTCCAGGACCTCTGGCCCGCACTGTGGCGCTACGAGCGGGTCCTCGTCTGGGTCGGCTTCGGGATCGTGATCGTCGTCTTCGTGCCGCTCGCCGTCTGGGGGCTGCTTCCCGTCTTTCGGGGCGAGCTGTGATCATGGCCAGCTATCCTGCAATGCAGCCGGCGAGCCGCTTCGAGATGTACTCGTGGCTGTTCATGCGGGTCTCAGGCGTCGTGCTGCTGGTCATGGCGGTCTTCCACCTCCTGCTGATGCACTACGGCATCGGCGTGGAGCAGCTGAGCTACGACGCCGTGGCCGTGCGCTGGGCGAACCCCTGGTGGCGGCTGTACGACTTCTTCCTGCTGTCCTTCGCGCTGACTCACGGAGCGAACGGCGCGCGTATCCTCATGGATGAGTACCTGAGGGCGGGCGGCTGGCGTCTGTTTCTCAAGATCGTCTTGGGCCTGCTCTATCTGCTGCTCGTCGTGCTGGGCGCCTGGGTGATCGTGACCTTCAGATGAAAAATCCCGCAGAATGCCGACACGCGTCGAAGTCCATCAGTTAGACGCCGTCGTGGTGGGCGGCGGCGGCGCCGGGCTGGCGGCCGCGGTCTACCTGGCGCGGCGGCCGGGGATCCGTACCGGGGTGATCAGCAAGCTGTATCCCACGCGGTCCCACACGGGAACGGCTCAAGGCGGTGTCGGCGCAGCGCTGGGGAACTGTGACCCGGAAGGCGATTCCTGGGAGTGGCACATGTTCGACACGGTCAAGGGTAGTGATTACCTGGCCGACCAGGACGCTGTCGAGATCATGTGCAGGGAGGCGATCGAGGTCGTGTACGAGCTCGAGCACATGGGCCTCCCGTTCAGCCGGACCGTCGAGGGCCGAATAGCGCAACGCCGCTTCGGCGGCCACGCGATCAACTTCGGCGAGAAGCCGTCGCGCCGCGCCTGTTATGCGGCCGATCGCACCGGCCACATGATCCTGCAGACGCTCTATCAGCAATGCATCAAGCACCGTGTGGAGTTCTACGACGAGTACCAGGTCGTCGATCTGC